>JBBQRY010000048.1:0-10787 GCA_038214335.1 Chthoniobacterales bacterium | reverse complement strand
CCTTCGCTGACGCAGCAATGACGAGCCACCTCGGCAAGGTTGATGTCGTCCACCAGGGCTCGTGCACGGATATAGCCACAGGCCTTGGTGACGGCAGGCGGCATAGCCACCTCGGGATCCACGAGTTGGTCGGTGACCTTCAGTGCGATTTGTTTGGCGGCAAGATGGGCGATTCTCTTATAGGCTCCCAAGGTTTCTGCTGGCACGACGGGAGTTTGGGACAACCAGGTTTCGAGGTCCCGGTCGTCAATATTGATACCATTTTTCTTCAAAAGATGCCGTGCCTTTTGAATCGTCTGCAGGTTGGGAGACTGCGGAGCGGTCCCGCCAAACATGAAATAACCCGCCTTGATTCCGCTGATGTTCAAAGGAATCGCCGCCTCGTTGAGGCCCGCATCGCAGAGCGCGCAGGACGAATGATCACCTGTGTTGGCAAGCAGTGCGTGCCGGGAACGGGCACACATCGCACGTCCCGCCTCAGACCCGTTCATCGCAGCACACAGTGGCAATTGGTCTCGCCGCAGCTCGTCGCCAAGGCCCAATTCATTTACAAATGCCAGCTTCATTCCGCTCAATAGTTCGAAATCACGCTGAAATTCCAGAAGCTGGGGAAGTTCCCTTAGTTTCTGATAAAGCGCTCTGCGAATGATTCGTGGCATCGGTTTGCGGAACAACCCTACATCAAACCGCATCCGACAACATCATAAAATGCGTCACAATGCACGGGCGATGCAACGCAGAGGCGGAAAACCCGCCTCATTCTTTCATCGTGAGTCCCACCATAGCTCCGATCCTCTCCAATAAAACCGCTCTACGGGATGGCCGCCGATCGCACACCACGAATGAGCCCTCCTTTCTCCCACCCGCACATCCGCCCATCGGCTCGTTCAACGCCCTTCACCCCCACCAACAACTTCCCGGCAATTCCAGCTTGATCATGTCCCGCAAAACCAAACTCATCTGCACGCTCGGCCCGGCCACGGAATCCGAGGAAATGATCGGCAAGCTCATGGATGCCGGAACCGACGTGTTCCGCATCAACATGAGCCATGCCAAACACACATGGGCTGCTGAATTGGTGAAAAAAGTCCGTCGCCAAGCCCAACAACGGAACGCCTACATTGCCGTTCTCTTCGACCTTGCCGGACCATCCATCCGCACCGGAGACCTGCCGGAGCCATTCTCTTTGGCAGAAGGCGACGTGGTCGAATTCCGCAAAAAGGGCACTGATGCCTCCGTAGAAAAATCCACCACCGTCAACTATGACGGCCTGATGGGTGACGTGACAGCGGGCAATACCCTGGTGGTGGACAACGGCGCGCTCCTCATGCGTATCGACACGGTGGAAGCCGACCACATCCTCTGCAATGTGAGGACGCCCGGCACGATGGGATCCCGCCGCCACATCAATCTTCCCGGAGTGCGGCTGAATCTTCCCGCGCTAACCACAAAAGACCACATGGATCTTGCCCTTGCCGTCGAGTGTGAGGCGGACTACATCGCCGGCTCGTTTGTCAGGGATGCGGCGCACGTAAGAGAACTCCGGGATGCGATGAAGGCGCTGAATAGCGACGCCCAGCTCATCGCGAAAATCGAAGATCAGGAGGCGATCCGAAACCTTGATGCCATCATCGGCGAGGCGGATGTCATCATGATCGCACGCGGAGATCTTGGCACCGAAGTCGAGTTTGAGGAACTCCCGCTTCTCCAACGCCGGATCGTCAAACGCTGCCACGAACTCGCCACCCGCGTGATCGTCGCCACCCAACTCCTCGAATCGATGATTCTCAACCCCACGCCCACACGGGCCGAGGTGACGGACGCCATGAACGCCGCCTACGAGGAAGCGGACGCTCTCATGCTTTCCGGTGAAACCTCCATCGGTCGCTACCCCGAACGCTGCGTCGAGGCACTGGTCCGGATTTCCGCTCGCATTGAGCGCTCCGGCGGCCAAGGATTCGGTCAAGGAGTTCTGCTGCGTGAAGAACGCCAGAAAATCGCCAGGGCCGCCGTAAACCTCGCGGATTCCCTGCCGGACGCCTTGCTTGTCGTGCTCACCCGCCGCGGGGTGCTTGCCAACCAAGTGGCCATGCTCCGTCCTTTTACTTCCGGTTTCTACGCGGTCACGCCGGAGGAAAGTGTCTGCCGAAAATTGGCACTCACCCGCGGTGTGCGCGCCATCAAACTGGCGTTTTCCTCGGGTATTGAGGAAACGATCCAGCTTGTCACCGAGGAACTGCTCAAGCAAGAACTCATCCGTAACGGCACCCCGATTGTGATTGTCTCGGACATCCTTTCGGACCACTTCGCGGCGAACTCGATTCTACTTCATCATGCTTAACCGCAAATGTCATACGACTTCTGCGCAACGATTGACTGCTGACACTGCCCCAGCGGAACTCATCGTTGTTTGGTCTCGCGAGAATGTCACTGCCGTTCAACCCAGACGCGCATCCAATAACATCATAAAACGCGCATAATACCATGGCAACTGCGACGCGGGAGTCGAAAATACAGCTAATTCTTCCCTCGTGAACTCCACCACAGCCCCAATCCGCTTCAATAACACCGCTTTGAGGGATGGCCACCAATCGCTCGCCGCGACGCGAATGACCACGGCCCAGATGCTCCCAGTGGCCCCACTGCTCGACCGTGCCGGTTTCGCCGGACTCGAAACCTGGGGCGGAGCCACCATCGACTCCTGCCTCCGCTTCCTCGGCGAGAACCCGTTCGACCGCCTCCGCGCGCTCAAGAATGCCGCCCCGAGCACCCCGCAACTCATGTTGCTTCGCGGTCAGAACATCGTGCAATACACTGCATTTCCCGATGACGTCGTCGAGGCTTTCATCAATTGCACCTCTGACGCCGGCTGCGACATCTTCCGGATTTTCGATGCTCTGAACGATCCGGAAAATCTCCGCACCGCCGTTCGCAGCGTCATTGCCAGCGGACGCCACTCACGGGGGGAAATCTGCTACACGCAGAGCCCGGTCCACACACCGGAGAAGTTTATCGCCTTCGGTCGCGAACTCGCGGAAATGGGTTGTCATTCCGTTGCCATCAAAGACATGTCCGGTGTTCTTCCGCCCGTGGTGGCCGCAAAACTTGTGAGTGGATTGAAAAAGGCGACTGGCCTTGGCGTCACGGTCCACAGCCACGACACGGCGGGTTTGGCGGCAGCCACCTACCTGGCCGCCATCGACGCCGGCGCGGAGGCGGTGGAAACCTCCATTGCTCCCTTCGCCAATGGGACCGCCCAGCCGGATACCGCCCGCATGCTGGCACTGCTCGCCGACCACCCGCGCCGCCCGAATCATTTCGATCCGGAACTGCTGATGGAAATCCGCGAATACCTCGAAGGCGTGTATGCCGAACTCAGCGAGTTCACCAGCCCGGCCAACGAGCGAACGGACGCCGACATCCTAGTCTATCAGGTCCCCGGTGGTATGCTCAGCAACTTCCGCAACCAACTCAAGGACCTCAACATGTCCGACCGCGTCGGCGATGTCATGAAGGAAATCCACTATGTCCGGGAAGCGTTTGGCTGGATCCCGCTCGTTACACCGACATCCCAAATCGTGGGCACGCAGGCCATGATGAACGTCAAATTCGGACGCTGGAAAAACTTCGCCCCTGCGGCCATGGCCATCGCCCTGGGAAAATTCGGCCGCAATCCGGGCCCCGTGGACGCCGAGGTTCTCAGACTCGCCTCCAAACTCTCCAATCAAGAGCCCGTCACAGCCAATACCAGCAGTTTGCTGCCACCCGGAATGCCGTCACTGCGTGAAAAAGTCGCTGAAGCAGGACTCCCGGTCACTGATGAAAGCTGCGTGCTCTTCGCCATGTTTCCCCGGCAAACGACAGCCTGGTTCCGTGGCGAAAGGCCAGCACCCCGGGCCGTGCCCGACACGCCACTCTCAAACGAGACCGCTCCCCTCATTTCGCCCGTCGCACCGGTCCGCAGTGTTCGACATATGACAGTCACTGTCGGAGGCATCACCCGAGACGCCACTGTGGAAACATTGTCATGAACGCCCATCCACCACCCACCAGCGCCGAAGACCGCATGTCGGCGCTCGAAGCCCGCATCGCCAAGCTTGAGCAACAGTGCGAAGCGGCACAACTGACCATCCCGTGGCATGGCATTTGTGCCACTGTCGCCGCAGTCATGCCGAACGTTAGAATCATCCGGGTGACGCCGGCGGCACCGATTGGAGATAGATGGCGGATCAGTGCCTTGCTGCAAAACATTTATTCCCACCAGATCCGATAAACCATAACCACCAAAGCAACACCGTATGATAAACAACACACACGTCATCTGCAAAGTCCTGCCATTCCCGGTTCCACCCGAAGCCGCCGCGTTGTTGGACGCCGCCCTCTCCGTCACCGTGGCCACCACCACCAGCGAACTCGTGGAACTGTCCGTCCGCGACGCAGTCAATGGCTGGCATGAGGTGGCCTACGATGTTCCCGGCAAGGGCAGCGTCGTCGAAGCCCGTGTCTGTCGCGTCCGCAATGGCATCAACGCCAATTATCCGGAAGCTTACATGCGCCGCCGCGATCCGGACTGTATGGTCATCGGCGACCAACTCCTTACCGATAAGCCGACCTATCACGATCGCTTCGGCAAGGATTTCGCCAGCGTTCGCGAGGAAACCTTCGAGTGGCTGAAAGGCCAGGATCTCGCGGTATTCCCGTTCCACGCGGGCATGGAGGGAAAAGGCACGGATGCACTGGTCATCGCTCCCGCCAACGCCGGATTCTTCGCGCTCGGGCTATCGATGCTGCAAGGCATCCTCTCACCCGATGAGATTCCCGAAGGTTTCGCGCCGCGTGCGGTGATCTATGTCGCTCCGCCCTTCCGCCACACCCACTTCGGTGGTCAGCAGGTGGTCGTCCACAACCGCCTCGAATCCGCGCACGAGTTGTTCAGCTACAACCTCTATCCCGGACCCAGCGCGAAAAAAGGCATCTACGGCGTTTTACTCAATATCGGCGAGGCCGAGCATTGGGTCACCATGCACTGCTCCACCGTGCAGGTCATCACCCCCTACGACAACAAGATCGTCATCTCCCACGAGGGTGCCAGCGGCGGTGGCAAGAGCGAGATGCTCGAACACGCCCACCGTCAGGCCGACGGATCGCTTTTGTTAGGCCGTAACATCGTCACCGGCGAAAAGCGCCTGCTCACCCTGCCGCGCGCCTGCGACCTGCGTCCGGTCACCGACGATATGGCACTGTGCCATCCCTCACTGGAAAAAGGCTGTGGCAAGCTCAGCCTCGTGGACGCTGAAGAGGCCTGGTTCGTCCGCATCAACCACATCAACCACTATGGCATCGACCCCCATCTGGAGAAACTCACCATCCATCCGCCCGAGCCCCTGTTGTTCCTCAACGTCCAAGGTCAGCCCGGCGCCACCTCGCTGATCTGGGAACACACCGAGGACGAACCCGGCGTGGCTTGCCCCAATCCCCGCGTGATCATTCCCCGCAGAATCGTCCCGAATGTGGTGAAGGGTGCTGTGGATGTGGACATCCGCAGCATGGGAGTGCGCACACCGCCATGCACTGCGGACCTCCCAAGCTACGGCATCATCGGCATGTTTCACAAGCTGCCCCCGGCGTTGGCGTGGCTGTGGCGGCTCGTCGCCCCGCGGGGTCATGCCAATCCGAGCATTGTCGCCACTGAAGGAATGTCCTCGGAAGGAGTCGGCTCTTACTGGCCCTTCGCCACCGGTCGCCGCGTGGATCAGGCAAATTTGCTGCTTAACCAGATCATCGAAACCCCCCAAGTCCGCTACATTCTCACTCCCAACCAGCACATCGGTGCCTGGGAGGTCGGATTCATGCCGCAATGGATCACCCGCGAATTCCTCGCCCGGCGCGGAGGCGCGCGTTTCACCGACAAACAGATGAAGCCGTCCCGCTGCCCATTGTTAGGTTACACTCCCGGCACGATTGTGATGGAAGGACGCACGCTTGGCGTGTGGTTCTTCGAGGTGGACCAGCAACCGGAGGTCGGCACCGCCGCCTACGACCGCGGCGCGGAAATGCTCGAGCAGTTCTTCCATAAGGAATTGTCGCAGTTCCTCGTCAAGGACCTGCTGCCCACCGGCCGCAAGATCATCGAGTGCTGCCTCTCCGGCTGCACCCTCTCCGAATACGAGAGTCTGCTCGACATGCCGACTCTCTCTACCGATTGAAAACCGACTGTCAAACACCACCATGGAAGGATTCGATCTCTCACTCGGGAAGGGGTTAAAACCGCCCTTCGATGACGCCCCATTCCGCTTCCGGAGGCGAATCGCCGGAGGGGATTACCTTCATCTCAAGGGGCGCCAAAGCGGCGACCTCTACATCACTCGTTATGGCTGGCCGGTGGCGGAGAGTTTACTGCCCGAGCAATGGTTCACAGGCCAGCAATTTTGCAAACGGGGTCGGGCACTGGCAGGCGCAACCGGGGCGGTTTACAGGGTGCCGGTGCCGCATCCCGCTCGGAAAGAATATGCTCTTGTCGTCAAATTCAGCCGTTTCGGGCAGGATGTGGGGATCACCGTGGTTGGGGAGGGCGTGGACGCGGGCATCCAATACCGCATCGACTCGGCGGAGTTTCTGTCCCCCTTCGAGGAATTCGGCAATGTGATGAAGCTGCGGCGGGCGCTCGCTGGCGCACTGCGGACACAAATCCCGCTGGCCATCTACTCCCCGCCCACCCGACACCTCGCATGGGAACTCGGTCGCAAGCCCCACCTGCAATGGCTCCAAAGCTGGGAACTTCGGGAGAGCCAGGCCGATACGCCCGAGGAATTCCAAGTCACCTATGCCTGGGAACGCCTCTACATCCTGCTCTACCGCTGGATGGATGGCTTCGACGCCGAGCAATGCCATCTATCCGGAATGATTTCGCAGGGCAGAATGGAGGAACTGACCCGCCGGACCGGAGGGATGCTCCGCGATCTTGGCTGGCTGGTTCTCGATCACAAACCGCGCCACCTGATCCTTCGCTCGCGCGGCGACGGATTGCTTGTCCGACACGGAAATCCCGTTCTAGGTCTGGTGGATTACGAGTTGCTCACGCCCTGTCGGGCCGGGTAAAGGGAGACTGTCAACGCGTGAAGGACAGCAAACGAAGCCAAACCGAGCGGACCGTCCGCGTTCCTTCCGGCATCACGCATCCATGGGCTGGGTTTTGGCTATACTCCTTCGTAGCGCCTTGCCAGAGGCCAAAAACTCCTGCGCCATCTTGCCACCTTAATTTCTTGACGGCTCATCAACCCAGCGAGTGGCGGGTGATCAGCACCACCGCCGGATGCGCGATACGTCGTCCGCCCTTCAAAGAAAAAGAAGACCGTCGCAAAAAAGTTACTTTTCGCCGCTAGGAAATTCCAGCCGGACCGGCTTTTTCTTTGTCCGGGCGAACTCTCCAGCCAGCCGGGCGATAACCCGCGGGCCCTCGTGGGTAAACTGGCGTTCGGCTGTGACGACATACAAGTCCTCGTGGAGGCCTGTCCGGATCGGAAGTTCGACCAAACCGTAGCGCTGAGCCACATCGTGAAGAACCGGTTCGAGCATCGGAGCCGCGCCCACCCCGGCCGCGGCCAGCTCGCACATGGCCGCCGCATCATCGAACTCGGCGCGGATTTCTGGTCGAATACCCTCCTCCGCCCACCAGCGTTCGAGTTCGCGTCGCAGCGCGGATTCCCGCGTGGGAACCAAAAGCGGAAATCTGTCGAGACCGGTGCGGCGATTGTATTTCCGCCTGAGGGCCGGAGCGGCGACCAGATGCACCGCGAAATGCCCCGCCTTTTTGCTGAAGAGAATCGTCTTCAACGACGAAGGAGCTGCCTCGGTGGCGATGACGATGTCCAGTTGGTGGCTGGCCAGGGCCGGGAACAACTCCCCGGGAAGGCCCTCCCTCACCGTAATCCGCATCGCCGGCATTTCCTCCAATGCGCGACCCAGAATACGTGAAGCCAAGAGTTTCGGCACAGAATCGCCGATCCCCACGAACACGCTCTCCCTTCCTCCCTGCTCCCCGCGTTGAACGACCTCCACCATCTCATCGCCCAGCCCGAAAATTCGCTCCGCGTAACGCTTCACCAAACGGCCGGTGTCGTTGAGGATCAGAGATTTTCCCGCACGCAGGAAGAGGGGCCGGTCCAGAAATCCCTCCAATTCCCGCACCTGCGCGCTCAAAGTCGGCGGAGAAATGCGGAGGGCGTCGGACGCCTGCTTGATTCCTCCCTCCTCCGCCACGGCCAGAAAGTAGCGAAGGTGATGGTAGTTGATCTGGGTATTCATTCGTAAAACACGAACGATACATGCGTAACTTCGTTATTTGCAAACTAATAACCTTCGGCGACCCTGTCCGCCATGACAACAGCACTTATCTTGTTTGCAGGCACAATGGCCCTTTCGCTCTGGGCTTCCTTCCGGGTCAAACGCGTCTTCCGCCGCTATGCGGACGAGCCCTCCATCTCCGGGATATCCGGGGCCGGGGCGGCGCGGCGGATCATGGACGAAGAGGGCGTCACGGGCGTGGAGATCGTCTCGCAGCCCGGCGAGCTGACCGACCATTACGACCCGACCCACCGACGGCTCGTCCTCAGTGAGGGCAACTACCACGGCAACTCGATCTCGGCAATCGCGGTTTCGGCGCATGAGGCCGGGCATGCCATCCAGCATGCACGGGCCTACGCCCCACTCCACCTGCGCATGGCGGCTGTCGGGGCCACCACCATCGCCAGCCAGGTCGTGATGTGGCTCCCGCTCATCGGGCTCTTCACGGGGTTCGTGAGCGGCAGCACCGCGATGGTTCTCATGGCGGCCGGTTGGGGAATCATCATGCTCTTCAACCTCGTGACCTTGCCTGTCGAGTTCGACGCCTCTAACCGGGCGAAGCTGGCCCTGCGCTCCAGCGGAATCCTCTCGAGCGCGACCGAATCGAGCGCAGTGGACAAAGTCCTCAATGCGGCTGCGCTGACCTACGTGGCGGCGTTCATTACGTCATTGGCCTATTTCCTCTGGCACCTCCTGCCTCTCCTAACCGGCAGACAACGCGACTGACCGGCATTTTACTCCGGATCACACACAACAAAAAATACAAAACAAAACTATGACAACAAGACTCAACGTGAAACACCGGCCACTCATCCATAGAACCAACATTGTGAGAACTCACGGATCCCCGGGCGAGGCGATTTCGCTCGACGAATACATCGAAACCGAACGCTCCGGAATGACCGCCGACCATCTGCGCAAGCTGTCAGGGTTCAGCGCCCGGATCTTCGCGAAGCTGGCAACCGAGCAGGCCCGGCAACACCACGACCTTCATGAAGGGGCGGACAGCCTGATGCGACTGGTGGCCTCCGAGCAGGTGGCGGGCTGCGCGGACCCGCTCCCGCCGCATCTCGCCGAGGCGGGTGTGGCCATCGCCTACCTTCTGAAGAGCGTGGACTTCATCCCGGATTCCATCCCGGAGATCGGGCTCACCGATGATGCGCGCGTCGTGGCGAGAGTGTTTGAACGCAATCCAGAGCTGAGGCCATGAGCGGGATCCCGCTCAGGTGGCGGTTGGTTTTGAACCTCTTTGTCATCGGGCTGCCGACGTTGAACGCTCGTTGTCTGGAGATGGAAAACGGCTTTTCCTTCCGGCTGATCAAAGGTAGAGACTTGCGGTTCCACAGCTCAACAATCACTGCTCCGAAAAAATGACCGCTCTCTTCTTACTTGCTGCATCCACCATGCCCGCCGACCCCGCGAGCATGAAAATGTGGGCCTATGTAGGGTTCATCGCACTGGTGATGGTCTTCCTCGCCCTCGATCTCGGTGTCTTCCACCGCGAGGCCCATGAAGTGAGCCTGAAGGAATCCATGGCTTGGTCCGCCATCTGGCTCACCTGCGGGCTCTCCTTCACCGGGTTTGTTTACTACGCATACCAGTTCCATTGGCTCAGCCTGGGACTGCAGACCCCGACCTATGCCGCAGGAGCAATTGTGCTGGGCGAGGTCACCGGAGCCACTGCCGCGATCCAATACCTGACCGGATACGTCGTCGAGAAGTCGCTGGCAATGGACAACATCTTCGTGATCGCCATGATCTTTGGCTACTTTGCAATCCCCGCAAAATACCAGCATCGAGTGCTCTTCTGGGGAATCATCGGTGCCCTCATCATGCGCGGCGGCATGATCTATCTCGGCGCGGAGCTGATCGTGCGCCACACTTGGATCCTCATCCTCTTCGGCCTCTTTCTGATTCTTACCGCCCTTAAGATGGCGCTGATCAAAAGCCACAGCGACCCGGGAAAAAACCCTGTCGTGAGACTGGCAAAGCGCTTCTTCCGCACGGTGGATTTCTATGACGGGCAGAAATTCTTCACCCGCCGCACGGTGAAACCCGCTTACATCAAGGATCCGAAAACCGGCAAGGACATGCAGGCCCCGGCCGAACCGGGCACGCTCTCCGCCCGGCGCGCCATCACTCCACTCTTTCTCGCTCTCATCATGGTGGAAATCACAGACCTCGTGTTTGCGGTGGATTCCATTCCCGCGATTTTTGCAATCACACCCGATCCATTCCTCGTCTTCACGAGCAATATTTTTGCGATCCTCGGTCTGCGGGCCCTGTATTTCTGCCTGGCCGCCTTGATTTCCAAATTTCGCTTTCTGAAGCCCGCGCTGATCCTGATCCTCGCCTTCGTCGGCATCAAGCTGCTCCTGCTCGCAGCACCGCCGTATTTCTTTAATTTCGGTCTCAGCGCCAGCGAGATCAAAAGCATCAAGATC
>JBBQRY010000047.1:0-10816 GCA_038214335.1 Chthoniobacterales bacterium | reverse complement strand
AGCGTGACCAGCCACAGCATGCAGGCACGCTGGCCGGACGTCGCGCGATTTCTGGATCTCCCGCTCGAATGACCGGTTCGTCAAATCCCGCCGGCCCCGCGCGGCTTTTTCTCGCCGACCACCTGCTTCGTGATGTGGTCGGGCATCACCTTGGCTATAACCTCGCGCTGGCGGATGCCGCGTCGCGTGCAGGGATCGCGCCGTGCCTGGTTACCCATCGGGCGTTTGACACCTCGCTTGCCGAGGGGGTGACCTGCCGAAGACTTTTCCACACGGATTTCCGTGCGCAGCCACCCGCTTGGATCGCTCGCAATCACCGGCTCCTCAGTCTGCTCGAGAGGTGGTGCGATGGGCAGTTCGGATGGGACCTGCGCAATTTTTCCGGGGTGGGTGCCTCGGATGCCGTCTTTGCGCAAATGCTGGCGCCACGGCATTTTTTGCAGTGGCTGCGTTGGATGTCCGGTCAAGCAGTCCCTCCGACCTTGTTCATGCACCTCGGCTACCGACCGGGACGATTCGGGACGCCGGAAATCGCGGCGGCACCCGGGAGGCTTCCGCAGGGAGTCATGGAGCGGATTGTTTTTGTGACTGACAGCGAAAAGCTTGTGGGGCCGTTTGAGAAGATCCTCGGGCGGGAAGTCCATTACCTGCCTCACATTATTTCCTACGAATTTCCGGAACCGGAACCCAGGACCGAGGGAAAGCCTTTTGTCATCTTCGCACCCGGCAATGCCCGGCGCGAAAAAGGCTTTGCGGAAACCATGGCCGCCATTCGAGTAATCAGCGGTTCCGATTCCCGCGACGGATTCCGTTTCATGGTCCAGTGCCACGATCCCGATCGGGTCTGCGCTGAGGTTCTTCGCGACGGTATGCCTGCAGGCGTCGAGCAGATTGCCCGCCCGCTTGCAGACAGCGAGTATGTCGAGCGGCTGAGTCGTTCGGACGTGGTGGTTCTGCCGTATCACCTCGATCTCTACGAACAGCGTACCAGCGGGATCTTCTGTGAAGCCCGGGTGGCCGGCAAGCCGGTGATCGCGACCGAAAACAGTTGGGCGGGTGACCGCGTTCGCCGCGAGGGAGGGGGTTGGCTCGTCCGGGAAAAAGACGAAGCTTCGCTTGTCGCCTGTCTGAAGGCGCTCCCGGAGACCCTCGAACAGAAAGCCTCCGAGGCGAGGAACCTGCGCCACCAAGCGCTTAGAGAGTTTCACAGGGATGGATTTCTGAAGGCCTTGGTCGAGCTTTTTATAAAGGGTAAGCATGCCGTCGCTTGATCGTTTGTTCACGCTTTGGAGGCGCTGGCTTTCCCGCCGAAAAGCCGGCGTGGATCTCCGCCTTATTTCGCGGCACGAAGGCCGCCCGGATGGACCGCTGGTTTTTGCGGTGGTGCGGAATGAGATGCTGCGGCTGCCCCGGTTCCTTGACCATTACCGGGCGCTCGGAGTCACCGGCTTCGTGATTGTGGACAACAATTCCACCGATGGGACGCCGGATTTTCTCCGGCGGCAGCACGACATCTGCCTCTATCGCACGGACAGCCATTTTCTGGGGAAGGAGGCTTGGCTGGACTACTTGCTGAGGAAGCACGGAGGGAACCGGTGGTGTGTCGTGGTGGACGCGGATGAGTTGTTGGGGTATGCCGACTCCGACCGCGTGAGGTTGCCCGATCTCTGCCGCTATCTCCGGGAAACCGGCTGCAATGCCATCCATGCGATCCTGCTGGATTTATACCCGGAAGGTTCTGTTTCCGAGGTGAACTATGTTTCGGGCAAGGATTACTTCGAGGACGCCTGGTATTTCGATCCCTTCTCGTCACTCCGGAAAGCCCCGCGCCATTTTCATCTCGGTTCCGGACTTGATTACCGGTTCCATGGCGGAACACGGGAGCGAATTTTTGGGGTCGCCGCCTGCTGCTCGAAATTTCCTTTGTTTTATTATCGGCATGGGATGTTCCTGACCGATGGGCAGCATTACCTCGAGGCTGGACAGTTTTCCGAACTCCGGGCGGTGTTGTGTCATTTCAAATACTTGCAGGACTTCGCACCACATGTTCGCGAGGAGGTGGCGCGCGGCCAGCACTGGGGTGGGGCGGTCGAATATCGCGCCTATGCGGAAAAACTGGACAGGACGGAAGCCGGCCTGAGCTTCTGCAATCAGGAATCCCTGAGGTATTCAGGGATTCCTCATTTGGAGGAATGCGGTTTTTTGACTCGGCCGGATTCCTATGAGGAATTCGTGAGCCGCGCGGGAGGCTCAAAATGATGAGAATCAGCGTGATCATTCCCGCTTACAATGCCGCAAAATGGCTGCCGACAGCCGTGGAAAGCGTCTGTAGCCAGTCCCGTCCGGCGGACGAAATTCTCATCGTGGATGACGGCAGCACGGATGGAACGGGCGACATCTGTGGGACATTTGCCGGAAATGTCCGGTATGTCCGGCGCGAAAACGGAGGTCTGTCCGCCGCGCGGAATACCGGAGTTGCCTCGACCTCCGGCGAATGGCTGCTGTTTCTGGACGCCGACGACACCCTGGTTCCCGGTGCACTCGCTGCGCTTGCCCGCACGGCAGAGACCACGACGGCGGGTGTCGTTTACGGATTTGTGCTCCAGCGCCGCGCCGAAGCGGTGGAGATCCGGCTCCACGGTCTGCCCTATGCGGTTGGCGATCCGCCTCATCCGGCCAAGGCTCACTTCTGGTGGACGCCGATTCCAACTGCCGGAGCGGCATTGATCCGGCGCTCGCTGAATTCCGAAGTGGGAGGGTTTGATGAAAATTTCCGGCAGGTTGAGGATGCCGAATACTGGCTGCGCTGCGGAGTGATCGCTTCCTTCGCGCATTGCGATGCGCTCGTGCTCGACAAATCCTGCTCGCCGGATTCTCTCGGGCAGAACAGCCCGGGCAGCATCTGGTATCGGCTCCAGTTGCAACGGAAGTTTTTACTCTGGTGTGATCGGAAGGGCATCGACACGGGTTTCCTGGGAGTTGTTCCATCGGACTTGAGCGATCATGCCTTCAAGCGGATAGAGCACGAAAAAGCCTGGGGAATTCTGGAGTCGGTCCTCGGGCAGGCCAGGGAGATGGGGGCCCGTTCCCCATGGTATTGGAGAGCACTCTTGACCGCAGGTGTCCTCTGGATGCGGGGAGTGACGCCGCAAAATCCCTTTCCTGTGGTTTATTCCCGATGGCTCGAGGAACCCGATTCATGAAAACGGGTATCCTTGTGCCGGTGTGGAAGGATTACGCGTGGATTGCCCCGATCACCTTGGAAACGCTTGATGCGTGGTGGCCGTCGCACCCCGAAATCCGGTTTTGTGGACTGGCCGATCCCAAAGGACTCCCGGCCTTTCCGCTCGAATCCGGCATCGACCGATCCAACTGGACGCAGGTGCTTTTGGGTGGCGTGGTGAATATGCGGGCGTCGGGATTTGGCAGGGTCTATCTGATCCTGGAGGAACATATTCCGCTCGGGCGGTGCCACGAAGAACACCTGAACTTCACGCTCCCTGCGCTGATGGACGCGCTTCCGGCTTCATATATCAGCCTCATGGGTTGGGACAATCGGAGGTTCACCTCACGAAGTCCGGTCCTAGGAAAAAGCCGGCACCATCTCAAGCATCTCACTGGAGCAAATGATCCCTGCTTCCACCTTCATCCCGCACTTTGGGATTTGGAAACTCTTGAATTATGCTGCCGGGTCGCGCTGCAGAACCGCGACAAAAACGGATCGGCATGGCATTTTGAGAAGGCCTGCGCACGGAGCGATGCCCCCCTTCCGCAGGCAGCTAACGAATGTTACCAGATCCGGGCGTCGAGCATGGCCCTGCGTCCTCCGACGCCTGCGCGCAGCGCTCTGGCTGCAATCGATCGATTTGTTTTTCACAAAATCATGGCGCTCTATCCTTGGATCCCTGGTTCCCGCGCAGGCAGGGTATTCCTGCGAAATGTGCCCTTCGATGATGTCTTTTGCAACGGGCCGTATCCGATGTTCTTTTCCGGGATCATGGCCAAGGGTGGGCTGAACAGGTTCTTTATGAACCATCTCCGCCGGAGCAATCCCGTCCTGATGGATCGCATCCTGGACGCTATGCCGCAGAGGTAAAAAGTCTCGCCACGTGGAATTTCGCTCTGCCTAGCCGTGCCATGCAGACCTTCATTGCGGTGATCGGATGCAGCCGGAAAAAGCGCCAGAAGCTCCCGCGGGAATGCGAAATCCATTGGACAAACCTCCGCCACTCTGGTGCTGTTTGCCGCCACTACGTTGGGCCATTCCTGAGCGAGGCGTTGGCCGTTGAAGCCGCAGGTGTATTTTGATCGCAACCCAACCCACAAAAACCGTGAATTCCTCTCTCCGAACCAGCCCCGCATTTTTTGACAGCGGATCCTACCAAACTACTCCCGGCGCTCTAGCTTACCGCCGGGTGCTGGCCCATTATTTAAACCTCATCATTCCAGAGTCCGCAGACCTTCTCGAAATCGGTTGCGGAAGCGGCGACCTTCTGAACCTGCTCAAATGTCGCTCAAAAACTGGAATCGATGCCTCGGAAAAACAGGCTTCGATGGCCAGGAATAACTGTCCCGATGCCAGGATCCACCACGGCGATGCCTGCGAGGCGGAACTGGACGCCGGGTTTGATATCATCCTGGTCTCCGACACCCTGAACCATTGCACGGATGCGCAGGCGCTTCTCGAAAGTGCCCGGAGGTTCGCTCTTCCCGGGTCGCGGCTGGTCATCACGACCTACAACACACTCTGGCGCCCGGTCCTTTCCTTGCTCACCGGGATCGGCCTGCGCTCGGAGCAGCCGGATCTGAACTGGCTGTCAGCAGCGGACGTGCGGAATATTTCCGAGCTCGCCGGGTGGGAGCCCATCAAATCTGAAGGCCGCATCCTTCTGCCCGCCGAGGTGCCGTTCCTCTCGGGGTTTCTCAACCGGTGGGTTGCCCCGCTTGTTCCATTCCTCTGCCTCACCAATATCATGGTCGCGAGGAAGTCGGAGAAGCTGGCGGGCACGCCGTCGGTATCGATCATCATCCCGGCCAGGAATGAAGCCGGGAATATCCCAGTCGCAATCGAGAGGATTCCGGCCTTTGCCCCGGATATCGAGTACATCTTCATCGAAGGCCACTCGACCGACAACACTTGGTCCGAAATCGAAAAAGCAAAGGCCGCC
Source organism: Chthoniobacterales bacterium (assembly GCA_038214335.1). GTDB lineage: Bacteria > Verrucomicrobiota > Verrucomicrobiia > Chthoniobacterales > Terrimicrobiaceae > QYQL01. The sequence continues at coordinate 5,648 of JBBQRY010000047.1, read as the reverse complement.
CATCCGGATAAGAAAATCAAGATCGCGCGGCAGACCGGGCGCGGGAAAGGTGATGCAGTTAGGTTGGGATTCTCGCTGGCCGGGGGGGATTTGCTGATGATCTTGGATGCGGATCTTACGATGCCCCCGGAGGATCTCCCGAAATTCTACCGTGCGCTGGTGGATGGTCGCTGCGAGTTTGCGAACGGCTGCCGTCTGATTTACCCGATGGAGCAGGGAGCCATGCAGTTCCTCAACCTCTGTGCCAACAAGCTCTTTGGTATTTTGTTTTCCTGGCTGCTCGGGCAGAATATCAAGGACACGCTTTGCGGCACTAAGGTTCTCACACGAAAAAACTACGAGGCGATTGCTGCGAACCGTGCGTATTTTGGGGACTTCGATCCCTTTGGGGACTTCGATTTGCTCTTTGGAGCGGACAAGCTGAATCTCAAAATCCGTGATATCCCTGTCCGTTATCGCGAGAGAACCTACGGATCGACGAATATCAGCCGATTCCGTCACGGAATCTTGCTTTTCCGCATGGTTTCCTTCGCCGCCCGGAAGCTGAAATTTATTTAAGCCATTTGAAGTTTTCAATTCCCCATATGCCCGCTTCGGCGTGGATTTGCAGTGCCCTCGGCCTTTGTTTGCTGGCGGCACTGCTTTCGTATCCGGGCGGATTCGGGCTCACTCGCACGGGACGGCTTGAACCAGTCTCGATCGGCAAGGGCTACTTGCTCACGGCAAAGTGGCCAGCGGACCTGGCACGCGAGAGGAAACGGGATTTCCTCTTTTCGGATGAATCCATCGTGCTCGAAGACGGCGTTTCGCTTGCGAGGTTCGACTCGTCTGAGAAAAGGATTTCGAATGCCGGTCACGGGCGTTTTCAGGCGGGTGGGGGAACGGTGCGTTTTTCGACCTTGGATGGGAAGGATTCCGGCGGTCGGGTTTTCGCCCTGCGTTCGCCCCTTTGGTCGTTTCCTGAATCCCTTCTGCTTATCGTATGGGCGCTTGCGGTTGCGGTGGTCGCAATCTGCTTGCGAGTGGTATTTCTGGAGGGCGTTGGACCAGTGGTTCGACATCCCGCATTCCGGCCATGCGGGATTCTGCTCGCCGCCGGTTTTCTCGGCGGCTTTTTTTACGCCCCCTCCGCCTTCGCCGACGCCTTGATGCTTGGCCTGGCCGTCCCGCTCATCTGGGCTGTGATCATCGGGATGCTGGCTATCGCTCCGGGACGTGTGGCGTTCTCCACCCTCGTGTTCATGGCCATTGTTCCAGCCTTGGCTGGTGCCGTTTATTATGGAGTGAACGCCGCCTCGGACACCTCGTTCCATGTCGGCGGCATCCTGCCTCAAAGCGATGCGTGGATCCATTTTTTTCAGGCGGCCCAGATCGCAACGCGTGGGACAACCGAGCAGGTTTTCAATGGACGGCTGCTTTATCCCGGCATGTTGGCCGTGCTGTTGGATGTGGCGGGACTGAATCTTCTGGCTGCCAACCTGCTGATGGCCCTGTTGGTGATGCTGGCTTTGGCCCTCACGTGTCCGATGGTATCGCGTCGGGTGGGCGGAGTGGGCACGGCGATTTATTGTCTCTTCTTCTGGTGTTATTTTCGCGCGCACGGTTCGGGGCTTGTGATGACCGAGAACTTGGGGCTTCTGCTCGGCACCATCGGTTTCGGATTTTTATTGATCGCCGTGGAGCGCCGATCCGCAGTATCGGGCTTTGCTGCAATCCTTAGCCTTGCTTTGGGTTTGGTCGCCCGGCCTGGGGCGATGTTTGTTTTGCCTGCTCTCGTGCTGGCGGGCGGCGTTCTTGTGTGGGTGACGAACAGATCCCGATTTCGCATCTGGATCTCGGTAGGGACTGTGGTCCTTGGAATGGTGATCATCCTAGGGAGCTTCGCGGTCAATCATTTGGCGATTCGCATGCTAACCGAAGGACGCTCTGCCCCGTTTGGAAATTTTGCATTCACCTTGCATGGGCTGCTCAACGACACCAAGTGGAGCACCAGTGCGGAGGCGTTTGACTGGAATACGAATCTTGTCATGGAGAATAACATGCAGCGTCTGCGGAAGGATCCGCTCTCGCTAGTGCGCGGGGTGGCTCGTGCTTACGACGAGGCTTGGCGCAAGGGGTTTTTATTTCGTTTCGGTGACGAACGCCGGTTCGCTGGAGCAGGCACGGTGTTGTTCCTGTTCGGTGCCGTGGCATGGTTCTTTCTGCCACGATGGCGTGAGGATGGATGGTGGATCGTTCCGGCAGTGCTCGGCATTCTGGCATCGATTCCCTTTGCGCCTCCATGGGATGCCGGTGAGCGACCCTATGCGGTGACTGTGCCGATTCAGGTTTTCGTTGCAGCGATGGGGGCGGTGGTGATTCTTCGAGGATTCGGACTGCTTGCGAGGCGACTTCTCCCGGGTTCGGAGAGAATCATTGTTGTGCCTCCGGCAGGTCCTTCATCCGTCTTCATCGGGTTTGCCGTTCTCTGCCTCCTGCTTGCGGTGCCGATTCCGTTGCTGAGAACTCTCGTTGGCCGTCAATCCCCGATCCCCGCAGGCTCTCCAGTTCTGTTGCGGGGTTCCTGGAAGATGGTGAGTGAGGATTCCGTCACGCCTCCGGGAGCCGTCTCCCGTGCAGATTTCTGCGAGAGGCTTTCCGTCTTTCAGGAAGCTTATCCCGAGAAAGCCTCCGAGCTGATTCCGGAGTCTGGATCGTTCGTTCTTGCTATCGATTGGAGCAAATTGGAAGCGATCACCATTCCGCCTGTTTCCGGCCCGACCCCATGAACCGAATTGTAGGCATAGTTCTAGTGCGGAATGAGAACCGCTTCGTCCGGCAGGCGGTGGTCAATGTGTTGGAGTTCTGCGACGAGCTGATCCTGTGTGATCACAACTCGACGGATGGCACGGCAGAAATCCTGAAAGACCTTGCGGCGCAGTTTCCGCATGTTCAGTTTCATGCGATTTCTCATCCTTCCCAGTCTCACGATCTGCTCAAACCGTTCGCAGGCACGAATACCTGGGTATTTGGAGTCGATGGTGACGAGATCTACGACCCCGCCCGCCTGGGAGGCTTCCGCCAACAACTCCTCGCCGGGGATTTCGACCGGATCTGGCGGATGAAGGGGAGTGTGCTTCATTGCACATCGCTCCATTCCGACAGGACATCCGCAGCCGGTCACATGGCACCTCCCAGCCGCAGTATCACGAAACTCTACAATTTTTCAGCCATTTCATCGTGGGATGGCGACACGGTCGAACGGCTGCACGGAGGGACCGTCGGCTTTCAAAACGGATTCAGTGACGGTATGAAAAAGAATTTTCAGGAGTCCATGCAATGGGAGGAATCGCCGCTTCGCTGCCTGCATTTGTGCTTTCTTCCACGCAGTAGCCTAGATTCCACAGACAAGGAATTGAGCGTGCGGGAAAATATCATGGAAATCTACCGCGGAGGATTCTTCAGCCCGATGCGTCGGCTGATCAACCGGCTGATGAACCGCAAGACAATCTCCCGATGGAAACAGGACCACTACCGCCGTGGACCTGTTGAGACCGTGGACGCGCGGCCGTTTTTCATCTCATTGGACAAAATGGGAAAAACGCCCAAATCATGAAAACCAACTACCGCGACATCGTCTTTGGGAACATCAGCTCAGTGAACGAGTTGCCGACTGTCACCGCGACCGCTTTGAAAAATTCCGCGTCGGAGGTGGTCGAGCGGGTGCAGCGGGAGGGGCGGTGGCCATTACCCGCCACGACAAGCCTCGCGCGGTGATGGTTTCGATTGAGGATTTTGAAGCGATCCTTGCCACTCGGTCCAACGCGCTTCAGGAGTTGAAAGCGGATTACGAGCAGATGCTTCAGGACATGCAGAAGCCGGAGCAGAGGGCTGGAATGCAAAAAGCCTTCCATGCCTCACCTGCAGAACTCGGAGCAGCCGCGCTGAAAGCTGCACAGGATGCTCTATGAACGGGGATTCCGATAGGTCGATTATTCAGGTCTTGGAGGGAGTCAATGGAGCCGGGGAATTCCGCTTGCTGCCGATTCTCGGCGAACTGCGCGTCTTCGACAATTCCCATGAGGCTCCGCCTGCGGAGGGAAAGGTTCCGTGTCCAGTCCTTGTGCTAGAAATGAGCAAACATGCTGGTGGGCTGCAATAGTTAACCGAGGATTTTATCAAGATTTACTCCGACAAAATACTGCCCGTAGGAATCAGCCTCACGGAAACCCCCTTTTCGACTTCATGGACAACCATGCCACCAAGTGCGGCGGGAGTTTTCCCGTTTTTAGGAGTGCGCCTGGGAAAATCTTCAAGTGGCTTCGCATCGCTCAAGACACCGGGAAAGGCGTTCGTTTTCTCAGGCACTCCCGATTTGGAAAATCCCGTGCCGTTCGCTCTTATGCCCAAGTGGACATTTTCTCGGTGAACATCGATTTGCACGAGCGGTGTGTGTTACCCATTTTCGTGGACTGAAGGCGAAAAATCATTACCCCCCGTTGCTGCATTTTTCACGTTTTGCGGAGGCACTCATCGGTGCCCCGTATCACGCGCAGCCGAGTTTTTCGAGGAGGCGGGGGATGGCGACGTGGCGGAGGACGAGGTCTTGGATGCGTCCGATTTTCCGTTGATCTCCTGGAAGGGTTTTGACGGTCATGGAATGGATTCGCTGAGCGATCGCGTAGCTGTCCATTGGCGAGAGCACGACGGGAAGCGGGGTCTGTCCGAGCAATTCCAGCAGACGCGGATGCGGTCGGAGTCCGTCGCTGAGCACGAGTCCAGTGAGGGGTCCGCCTTCGGGAGCCATCGAGCGGGAGAGCGCGGCGAGCACGACATCCTCGCGGTCGCCGGGCACGACGAGCAGAGTGCCTTCGCGGATATTGGCGAACAGGTTAGCGGAGCTGACGGCACCGATGACGACGCGGGTGCTGGTGCGGCGACCTTCGATCTCATTGTAGAGGAATTCGCCCCGGATATGCTGGCAGATTTGGAGGAGGGTGGGTTCGGCGAGCAGGGTCTCCATAGGAACAATGCCGAGCAGCTCGAGGCCAAGGCGGCTGAATCCGCGGCTCGCGAAGTCGGCAATGTAGTCGATTTTTTCAGGATGGACTTTGTTCATGATGACGCCGATCACCTCGACGCCCTCGCGGTCGAAGAGCGCCTTGTTGAGGGCCGCTTCATCAATCGGACGTCCGATGCCTCCGGGGGTGACGAGCACGACTTTGCTTTCGAGGAGGCGGGCGACCGAGGCATTTGAGAGGTCGAACGTTGAACCCACACCGGCATGTCCGGTGCCTTCGATGATTGCAAAATCCTTCTCCCAACAGGCGCGGTCGAACGAGTGCTGAATCCGTCGCGAAAGTGCTTCATTGTTCGCTTGGTTGATGTAGCGGCGGGTGAAATCCGGCTCGACCGCGATGGGGCTCATGTCTTCGAGCGGCACCTGTGTGTTGAATGTGTCACGGATGAGGACGCTGTCCTCATCAATCCGCTTGCCTTCGACTTCCGTGAAGCGCTGTCCGACCGGTTTGATGAATCCGATACGTCCAAATTTTGCACGGAAGCTGCCCGGCATGCGGCGCTCGGCGTGCAGGCCGCTGAGGCTGGCGTCGGCCTCTTGGCTCTCGTCGGCCCCCGCGCGGCCGTGGCAGCCGAAGCGTTCTCCGGCC
>JBBQRY010000046.1:0-10905 GCA_038214335.1 Chthoniobacterales bacterium | reverse complement strand
ATTCCCTGATATCGGGCGCATCTCCGAAAAGTGCAAACAGGGAGAACAGGCGTCTCGCCTGTTTGGTGACTGGCTATTGTCTGCGGAGTCTCCGCTCCCCACAGGCGGGACGCCTATGCTCCCTGACCTTCCATCGCCGATTGCACTTTTCGGAGATGCGCCCCGCCCCGGCCACGCTTGACATTGGGGGTTGCCGCAGCAGCAATATCCTGCTTCAAATCTTCAGCATGAAATCATCCTCTCTCTTGGTCCTTGCGATTTGTGCCCTCTTCGTCGGCTGCCTCGCCTCTCCCGTATCGAGCAGTGGAGGTCCGGGATCCATCACCGTCACGAACTCAAATCCCTCGGCGATTGTCGCCGCCGCACAATCCGTGTTTCCAGAAGCCGGCTACCAGCTCTCGGGATCGAATTTTCCCTCTTCCATCTCCTTTGACAAATCCACCAGCCGGTTTGCCACCGTCATGTGGGGGAATTATGGCAACCCGCAAAGCATCCGCGTTCGTATTTCGATGAACCAAATCCCCGGAACCAATAACTACCGACTCGCTCCTAAAGTTTATTCCGTGAGTTCCGCAGGGGAAACCGGATTCGATGACGAACGCCCCCTCATGGGTCTCTGGTCCGCCGAGTTTGGTCCCCTCCTGCGCCGCGTCGCCGATCAGGCCTCTGGAGCAGGCGGAATGTGAGATTTCTGCATCCCCCCGTCAGGCTCCTACTCCGAAGTCATCCCGAGGTGTAGCTCCCTGCCATTCGCTGCATCCAATTTGATCAGCCATTCGTTGTAGGTCATGGACTGGCGGGTGGTGGCTGAGCTACGGGCGAGATGGAGAATCTGGCTCCGAATGGACGGGTGGTCCCAGTCCGGGGGATGGATTCCGATGCGGGTCAGGGGAGTGTGGCGGGTGGTGGCTTCAAGGAGCTGATTCCAACCGAGACTAAGGACACGACGCCATGCGGCTCGGACGCTCCAGACTTGGCTGCGGCTGGGAAACGTGCGGCTGGCAAGAAAATCGACGACGGTCGAAATTCGGGTCGTGTAGGCGAATCCGGCTTCACGCGCCGCCGACTCGGCCTCGGTCCCGAGCAACCAAGCTGGCGCAATAAACCCCACCGGCTCGACTCCGCAGGCGCGCAGGTCCTCCCGCCCGCGTTCGAGGAGCTGCCGGGCGGAATCTTTGTCGAGATCATAGAACTCCCCCTCGCCTGCGGTGTAGGACCGGGTGACGAGACGCTTGATCGGTCCGTCGGAGGTTTGGTTTTGGCGCAGATGGTAGTATCCATGTAGGACAGGCTCGTGTCCGTCCGCGCAGGCCGATTGAAGCCATTGCACAAATTCGGGATCATCCTGCACGCGTCCGCGATGGTGGTGGTCAGGAATCACTAGCAGGGAAATCCGTCCGATGCCGCATTCGGAGAGGTCGCTGAGAATCGATTCCGTCTGCCGTCGGGTCGCCGGACTCACATCGTGAATCGACACCACGACGGCGCGGTTCGGGCCTATTTGTTTCTGAAGATCTGCTTTTTGCATTTGCCAACTGCCTGTGATAAGGGAAAGTAGCTGAGATGTCAGAAGAAAATCCGAAACCGCCAAATGATAACCGCCAACGTCCGGGCGGAGGCAACGATCCGCAGATGAACTGGAAGGGACTCGTCCTCTTTGCCATTGGGCTGTCGCTCATTGCGGGCATGTTCCTTTTCCGGGGAAACAATTTTGCGCAGGTCGAGCCGATTCCGTATCCTAGGTTTGTCGAGTTGCTGAAAGCGGGCAAGGTCGTGAGCACGCCCGATGCCCCGCTGGAGCTGATTGTCGAAGAGGGCCGCAACACCCAATTCCTCGAAGGCAAGATCAACCAGAAATCCAAGACAACTGGCGAAGAGACGGCTGTTGCATTCCGTACACCAGTCTTCACGTCCTTCAATGGCTCCGAAATGCAGGCCCTGCTCGCAGAAGCCGGAATCACCCCCTCGATCGTTCCTCGCAACGATTATTTCGCATCCGCGCTCATCAACCTTCTGCCGATATTTATTTTGCTGCTCATCCTGTATTTCTTCTTCCGCTCCCAAATTAAAATGGCCGGTAAGGGAGCGCTCAACTTCGGGAAATCCAAGGCCCGCATGATGTCGAAGGAAAAAAACCGGATCACGTTTAAGGATGTGGCTGGCGTTGAGGAGGCGAAGGACGAAGTCCAAGAGCTCGTCGAATTCCTGAAAGATCCCAAGCGGTTTCAGAAACTTGGGGGCCGCATTCCCAAGGGGATCCTCATGGTCGGCTCACCCGGAACCGGCAAAACTCTTCTCGCTCGCGCCATCGCGGGCGAAGCAGACGTCCCATTCTTCTCGATCAGCGGATCCGATTTCGTGGAAATGTTTGTCGGCGTGGGGGCCTCCCGTGTGCGCGATATGTTTGAGCAGGGAAAAAAATCTGCCCCTTGCCTGATGTTCATTGATGAGATTGACGCGGTCGGACGTCATCGCGGACACGGTCTGGGCGGCGGACACGACGAGCGCGAGCAGACGCTTAACCAGCTTCTGGTGGAGATGGATGGATTTGATACCCAAGATGGCGTGATCATCATTGCCGCGACCAACCGTCCGGACGTGCTCGACCCCGCGCTTCTGCGTCCCGGACGCTTTGACCGCCAAGTCACAGTGAGCCTGCCGGATGTCAAAGGCCGGGAAGAAATCCTCAAGGTTCATGCCAAGAAGGTGAAGCTCGCCGAGCTGGTCGACCTCGGAGTGCTGGCTCGCGGTACTCCTGGATACTCCGGAGCCGAGCTCGCCAACCTCCTCAACGAAGCGGCCCTCCTAGCGGCCCGGCGGGGACTTAAAGCCATCGGCCAGCGCGAACTCGAAGAGGCCCGCGACAAAGTGCGCTGGGGCAAAGAACGCCGCAGCATGGCCATGAGCGAGCGTGAGAAAATTTCGACCGCATGGCACGAGGCGGGACATGCCCTCATCAACGTGTTGCTCGAGCACACGCACCCGCTCCACAAGGTAACGATCATCCCACGCGGACCCTACCTCGGTGCCACGATGTATTTGCCCGAGGGTGACAAATACTCCACGCAACAAAAAGAAGCCCTGGATCTGCTGGCCGTCACCATGGGCGGGCGCATCGCGGAGGAAATGTTCACCAACGACGTGTCCAATGGCGCATCGGGCGACATCCGCCAAGCCACCACCCTCGCGCGACGAATGGTCTGCGAATGGGGCATGAGTTCCCTCGGCATGATCAGCTTCTCCGAGGCCAACGACTACGTTTTCCTGGGCCGCGACATGGGCCGGACCCGCGAGCACAGCGAGGCCACGGCCCAACTCATCGACGCGGAAGTCAAACGTATCATCGACGAAGCCTACGAGCGCGCCAAAGTCCTGCTCGAAGCCCATCGCGCCCATGTTGAAATAATTGCCAAGGGGCTCCTCGAATACGAAACCCTCGATGCTTCGCACATCAAAGACATCATCGAGTTCGGCGAGATTCGGAATCCTCCGATCATGGAGGTCGCCCCGCCGCCTCTCCCGCCTCCGCCCACAGGCGGAGCCACCGGACGGCCAGAATCCATCAAGCCCGAGCTTCCGTCAGGCGGCCTCGGCTCGCCGGCTCCGGCATAGTCCGGAGCCGCTGGCCCTCAGTCAGCCGGACTTTCAACGATGGCGACCCCGAAAGCTTCGAGCGTGAGCGGACCGGACTTTTCCGTGAGGAGGTCGATTCCTTCCGGGATTTCCCTCACCTCCTGCTGCGCGGGTGAGTGGTTCAGGCAAAACGTGAGCCGGCGGGAAGCATTTCGACGCTCGGTGATTTCCACGCAGGGTGCAGCATCCGCCAGAGGCGAGATCTCTGCCGCCTGACAAACGGCGTTCAACACGAAGACGACATTTTCTTTGGTCAGAAAGGTTCCAAGGTAAAATGCCTTCCCTTTGCCAAAGGAGTGCACCGAAAGCCCGGTCGTTCCCTCCGCAGCTTCGGTCGCCGGATTTTCCTCAAATTTCCACTTGGCCAAGGATTCTGCGGGGCCGCATTCCAGGATTTCGTAATAATCCGCTGGTGCCGAGGCGAAGTCGCTCTCGAGCACCATTTTCCGGTGCATTGTTTTTCCAAATTCCGCCACGCGCACACCGAACAATTCGCCGAGCAATCCAGGAGGCGTCTCCGCAATCGCGTTGTTGTGCAAGTCTCGCTGACCTGTCGTGGCGGTAGCGAGAAGGATGCCGCCTGCTGACACGAAGGCTTCCATTTTTTTGGCAAGCCCCTCATCGACCATAATGGCCGACGTCAGGATCAGGACACGAAGTCCATCAAACAGATCCGCCTGTTGCACAAACCCTGCGGCGATGTGGTGGGTGAGCAAGTGCCTCAGCGCCGTCTCGCGCTGATTCTGAGGCGAGGGCCGTCCCATGGACATCACGGAATCCGCCATGTCCTGGCCGTAGTCGCAGCAGATGCCGACATCCACGCGCATCGCAGTGCCAAGGATTTTTTGCCCAATGCGGCGCAACTCGCTTCCCTCTTGGGCAAATTCCTCAAACCGGCGGCGGGGGACGTTGTCGTGATCAAGGATTCCATGCCAGTGGATCTCCGCGCCATAGCGGCAGGTGCGCCACCGGAAATGCAGGATGCCATCTGCTCCATGGGCGACGGACTGAAACGCCCAGAGCCTCATGCGTCCGGGTTCTGGAGTGGGTTGAAGGAAGTCCAACTGACCGCCGGGACCACCGCATTGCTCGGGCACGATATAGGATCCGGACGCAGCGCGGCAGCGTTCGTTCAATTGGGCGGAACCCACAAATTCCAACGGCTTGGTGCCCCAGAATGCGGGATAGACATCCACCGATAGAAAGTCCAAATCTTCCGCAAACCGATAATAATCAATGTGGTCAAACATCCCATTATGGGTGATCCACCATCTGGGATGGACTTCCCGCAGGATGTCCACTTGCTCCTTCTGGAACGCGCGGATCGAGTCGCTGAGGTAGCGGCGGAAGTCGAGCAGGGCGGTCGGATTGCACGGAGCCGGCTGGCGGCCCTGTTTCGGAATCATCACCTGCTCAAACCCATCGTATTGCTGACTCCAGAAAGGAGTGCCCCATGCTGTGTTCAGCCGGGCGATGTCTCCATATTTTTCGACAAGCCATGCCCGAAATCCCGCATGGCAGCTTGCGCAGTAGCATTCGTCAATGTGACAATAAAGTTCATTGTCCGTCTGCCAGCCGACCACCGAGGGAGACCCCGCAAATGCCTCGGCCATCGCGCGGGTGATCTGGCGCGACTCGGCACGAAATTCCGGATTATTTGTGCAGAAGTGTTGGCGGGTCCCATGGTCGAAGCCTTCGCCCCGGAAGTTCTCCCGCATCCAGTCCGGGTGCGCAAACGACATCCACCGCGGAGGCGCGGCTGTCGGCGTGCAAAGGATCGTTTGGATCCCCTGCCCGGCCAACTCGCCAATGGCATCGTGAAAGAGGGAAAAGTCATATTTTCCCGGCTGAGGTTCCATCAGCGTCCATGCGAACTCTGCCATGCGGACAGTGTTGACATTGGCCGAAGCCATACGCTCGGCATCAGCCTTCAGCCATGCGCGATCCCAATGCTCGGGATAATATGCGACCCCAAAAGGGAACTCAGAAAATTTGGAAATCCGCTGATGTCGCGGGCACGGCGTGTGCGGGGTATCCATCAGGATGCAGGTGTTGCGGAAGCCTCGGGCTCAACTGGAGCAGGCGCTGCGGATGCGGGAGGGGCAGGCGGCTTGACCCGTTCGCGGATTTTTGCCACCCAGGTGGGGAAGTCCGGATGAGCGGGGGAGGTGCGAATCAGCGCGATCATCTGGGTGAGCGCACGATTGGGCTGCCCCACGACTATCATGTCCAGCGCCTGCTTGAATTGCAACCGCGGACGCGTGACCTGATTGAATTCATCTTCCTTGTATTCCCCGCGTGCATTGGTGATGCGATCAGCGACCAACTGCATTTCGAGGTCCCATGTCGCCACAAGTTGCGGGTCTTTCTTCTCTCTCAAGATCGAACGCACGTTTTTTTCTAAAATTCCCGGCACGAACCCCGGACGCCCTTCCCATGTTTTTTCTTCCGGCAACCACTCGCCAAGGCGCATCCACTGAGCCATCACCGAGGCGTTGAGCGGCTTGTCCAAAAGCCCGCGCACCTCTTCCATCGGAACGCTCGCATTGCGGAACACCTTGTCGCTCTCAATCACATCCTTCACGTATTGCATGATCGCCGGGAGTTGCGTTTCCGGCTTTTCCATGTCCTTGCGCTGCATGGCCAACATCAGATACCGCAGGTGCAGCATGAGCGCTGTCTGCATTTCGCGGGAGCGCAGGAGATCGGCATGGGATTTTTTCCATGCAATATAGCCCTGCACCGCATCCTTTTTCCCCGCAAAATTGACCTCCTCCGTCGCCTTCGAGAAAAAATTTCCGGCCGCGGATGGACTTGCCGCAGCCGCCTGGATCTGTGCATAAATGGCACGTTGCTGTGCATTCTTCCCCTGAAGCTGCTTTTGCTCAAGGGCTTCTATCTCTTTGAGAATGGCATCCACATTCGGAGGCGGAGCATCCTGCGCTGACACATCGGCAACCGATACCACCACGACAATACCAAACAATCCAAGGAATCTGAGCAACTTCATAGGTGCGCCAGAATGACTTCCTCCAACCTTCCCGTCGAGTCCGATTTGCATCCCGATATTCCGCCCTGCCGCTTTGTCTTGCTCTTGAGAGATTTCCTGCTCGCAGAAGACGTGCCAGCTATTGATTCGCTCGGTTTACGGTTCTCGTTCGAGAGCTTTGACGCGGTCAAATAAGAGCGGAAGTTTCCTGAGAAGGGCCTGCTGGACTTTATACTCGCGGAGAGGTCGAACGGGGGCACCCATCACGACGGATTTTTCAGGAAGGCTTTTGCCGACGCCGCTCATCGCGAGAATGATCGATTGATCGCCGATCTCGATGTGGCCATTGATGCCGACTTTGCCGGCGATGGTCACGTGGTTCCCGATGCGCGTGCTGCCCGAGACGCCAACCTCCGCGCAGAGGATCGAATGTTCACCAATCGTTACATTGTGTCCGATCTGGACCAAATTGTCGATTTTTGTGCCTTTCTGAATCCATGTGCGCCCAAATCGGGCGCGGTCCACGGTGGAATTTGCCCCGATTTCGACATCGTCATCAATCCGGACGATTCCGGTCTGGGGGATTTTTTGTTGGGCCCCGTCGCGGAATTCGTATCCGAAGCCATCGGCTCCAATGACGACTCCGGAATGGAGGGTCACCCGGTTGCCAAGCTGGCAGCGTTCGCGGACGGTGACGTGCGGGTAGAGGTGGCATTCCTCCCCGATTTTGACCTCATGGCCGACAAAGCAATGGGCTTCAATGACAGACCGGGCACCGACGCTGGCACCGGGCTCAATGACGGCAAAAGGGCCGATAAAAACATTTTCTCCGAGGGTGGCTGAAGGATCGATGACGGCCGTGGGATGGATGCCGGGGGGACGGGAAACAGCGGAGGGAACAAAGGAGGGGAGGAGTGTGGCGAAGGCCACGCCAGGGTCCTCGACCCAGATGCGGATGGGCGGAACTTCTTCACCGAATCCATGCGGGACCAGTGCCGCCGTGGCGCGGGATTTGTGCAGCGCACGGAGATAACGCGGATTTCCAAAAAACGCAAGATCTCCGGGGTTGGCATCGTCGAGCGATGCCAAGCCGGAGATTTCTTGTGTGGCAACTTCTGGTGCCACCCAGCCGCCCGTGCGGGCGGCTACTTCACCAAGCGTCATCCGTATCAGGGAGCGAGTGTGGTGGATTTCGGTGCGTTTTTGTTCAGCGTCTCGACGATTTCCTTGCTGAAATCGAGATCATTGCGGGAGTAAACCAGCACCGGAATCTGGCCCATGCTCATTCCCGACTTGTCGAAAACGAGGTCGAACCCAGCGGTCTTCACCTTGTCGTTCACGACTTTCATGATCTCTTCGATGATGTCTTTGCGCATCCGGACGAACTGCTCCTGAAGCTGGCGCTCGCGCGTGCCGCGGAACTCGGTGATTTCGCGATCCAGGTTGCGGGCATCGTTGACTTTTTCGTCACGGGCTTTAGTGGCCTTGTCTTTGGCTTCCTTGCTGAGCTCGGGTTTATCGAGATCGGCGTTGATTTTGTTGATCTCATCCATCGACTTTTTGAGGGTCTCGAGGCGGTCATCGAGTTCCTTCTTGGCGGCAGCGCGGGCTTCATTGAGCTTCGCTTCGGCGTCCTTGGTTTTGTAATACTGCGTAAAGACAGCATTCATGTCCAAGGTCCCGATTTTCATCTGGGCATTGGCGGACGGGGCCACCGCAAAGAGAGCGGTAGCGAGGATGGTGGCGGAGAGGATGGATTTTAGCATGGTTGGTTGGTTTGTGTTTTGAGAATGAAAATTTTCAATTCGTTTGGATTTGGACCGCGTCGAAGCGGATTTGTTCAAAATTGATAGCCGATATTGAAGTTAAATTTCCCGGGAGGGCCGTTCCAACTATCGTAGATGACGGGGATACCGTAGTCCACACGAATCGGACCGATAGGAAGATCGAGGCGCAGGCCGATGCCGATATCGACATTGGTATTCGAGGTGCTGAAGTCGCCGGCTTCCACGTTCACGAAGCCCATGTCGCTGAAGACGGCACCGCGGACGCGGGTGACAATGGGGAACGTCATTTCAAACGTGATGTAAGCCAGGGAGTTACCTCCGATAGGGTTGGCATATTGGTCCACGGGACCGACCTCGCGGAAGTTGAACCCGCGCATGTTGTTGGCGCCGCCAAGGTAGAGGCGGTCAAAGATCGGCACGCCGTTGCCGTAGCCGCCATCCGAGGACTCCCGGTTGCTGCCCCATCCATCGACAATCGCGATTTCACCCTTCACGAGAAAAATCAGGTCAAACGGCAGGGTGAAGTATTTCGAGGCTTCGAGGGAGATTCCGAAATCCTGCACATCGCCTCCGAGGAATCCGCCGGCAACAAATCCGGTGAGTTCGATGACCTCGCCCTTGCGGGTAAGGAACAGGCTGTCGCGCGTGTCCCAGATGAAGGCACCCGTGATCGCGCTTTTGACATAGGTGCCTTCGGAGTCATTGATTGCGGACCCTGAACGCTCATTGCCATTGTAGCCGTCGCCGAATCCGTCCTCGAAGAAGTAGTCGTTATTGTCCGTGGCATCCACGTTGTAGATTTTAATTTGCTCTAGGCGGTATTCGGCGCGGGCCGAGAGGGCACGCCAGATTTGTTTGCGGGCCTGAAGCGCGGCACCGAGGTTCGACTGATCATAGACCGAGGACAGGAAGTTGGCGTTGCGGTAGTAGCCCTCCACTCCCATCGAAAGTTTATAGCCAAGGAACCATGGCTCGGTCAGCGCCACAACGAAGTCGCTGCGTTGGATACCGTATTGTGCGCGGATGCGGAATCGCTGACCGCCTCCGGTGAAATTTGGCCAGTTGAGAACATCGAAGTTTGTCTGCTGGAGTTCGGCAAAACCGAGCAGGCTATCAATCGTGCTGAACCCGACACCGAAGTTGAACGAACCCGTGCGCTTTTCCTCGACGATGACATTGAGGTCCTTGCGGCCCGGCACAATTGTGTCGGTCGGCGCGGTATCCACCCTCGAAAAATAGTTCAGGTTCTCGAGACGTTTTTTGCTGACATCGACGAGCGTGGTATCGAACACGTCGCCGGGTTTGACCGCGAGTTCGCGGCGGATTACGCGGTCCTGCGTACGGGTGTTGCCTTGGATGCTGACGAGGTTCACGTAGGACTGGACGCCTTCGTCGATGCGGTAGGTCACATCCACAGCACCGGGTCCCGCCGGCAGCACTTCCGGAGCTGGGAGCATATCCACAAATCCGCGGCTGCCATAAAAATCGCGAAGCGCCTTGAGGTCGTCGCCCATGCCTTTTGGTGTGAAGAGCTGCCCTCCGAGCATTTTCATGCGGGCGAGCACCTGATCCTCGGAGGTCACGGCCACGCCTTCGAGCTTCACGTTATTGACGCGGTATTGCATCCCCTCGTTGATCGTGACGATGAGTTCCACGCCCCGGTCATCGAGCGGTTGGGTCTGGATGTCTTGGACCTCGACATCCGCGAATCCGCGGTTCTGGTAGTAGGTCTTGATGGCTGCGCGATCCTCCTCGACCTGGGCCGGGGTGAGGCGTCCGCTCTTCGTGAAAAACGACAAGATATCCTGCGGTTTCGTCTTCATCACCTTGCGAAGATCGCGGGCGAGGACGGAATCATTGCCCACGAAAGAGATCCGGCGGACGACGAGCTTCGGACCTTCGGTGATCTGAATGGTCACCCGCGTCCGGTTTTTTCCGGGAATTTCCTGCGCCTTGTATTGGACATCGACCTCGGAAAAATTCCGGTCTTCATAAAGTTTGATGATCTTCTGCCGGTCGTCTTCGAGTTTTTCCTCGGCCAGAACATCACCCACTTTGGAGCCGGTCTCGCGCCGCACGCGGTTGAGAGGGATCATGTCCGCCCCTTCGATGAGGATTTCTTCAATGACGGGACGGCCTTGGAGGAGGACGGTCACCTTGACGCCCTCCCCTAGAGGCTCGGCAAAAAGGCGTACGTTGTCGACACCCCCGGTGGCATAGAGTGCGCGAATGTCCTGCTCGGCGGCGCGCTCGCTGTAGGGCTGGCCGACTTTCGTGGCAAGGTTTGCAAGAACGCGTTCTTTCGAAATACTTGGCGCACCGATATTTTCGACGACAATCTCTTTGACGATTGGCCCCTGTTGAGCGAGCTGGGCGTGACCCAGCGGTGCGAGGACCGTAAGGATGATGGCCAAGAGAAACGATGGATGGAATGAAGAAAGCGGACGGCGAGAAATCATGGTTGGGCAGCGACGCGGAGCATGGAACCCCGTGACG
>JBBQRY010000045.1:0-11030 GCA_038214335.1 Chthoniobacterales bacterium | reverse complement strand
ACCCCGGCACCATTTAACGGAAGGGTCTGATTGCCCGCCGTCGCTGTCGCCGTGGGCGCGACCGCCACCCCTTCCAAATCCATCCCCCTCGCCGAAACAATCACACCTAGAAAAACCGCCAAAATAGAAGAGCGTATCATTTCGCAATCTCAGTGATTGCTGCCGAAATGCAAATTTTAGGCTCGGCTTGCATCCCTGCCATTGCGGACGATAATCCCTCTTGATGCGGATCGGTCTTCGCAAGATTCATGCGGTCATCTTTCTGACGGCTGTCGTTTTGACGGTCCTTGGGCTGGGGGAGTTGCGCATCCGCTGGGCAGAGATTCCTTCGGCCCTGAACCAAGCACCCGCAGCCACTCCTGTGCTCGAAGATTTCCGGGGTCGTCCGTTTTCATCGCCTGCGGCGGATTTTGCACGTGACGCGCGTCCGGCGCGGTTGGCGGAAATTGGGCCATCTCTGATTACCGCAACAGTTGCCATCGAAGACCACAGGTTCTTTCGTCATCCGGGAGTGGATGTCATTGCGATGAGTGGGGCCGCCCTCCGTAATGTCTGGAATCGGAAAATCATTTCCGGTGCTTCAACGATCACCCAACAAACCGTAAAGCTTGGGGTCGGACGCACCCGCCGCACGATGGATGCCAAATGGCGCGAGGGATTTGCAGCCCTCCGGCTCGACCGCGAGTGGTCAAAGGAAAAAATCCTTGAGGCGTATTTCAATCGGTTGGATTACGGGAACCGTCGTATTGGTCCGATTGCAGCGGCCTTTGCGTATTTTGGCAAACCGCCTTGCGCACTCACCTTTGCCGAGGCGGTATATTTGGCGGGTATTCCGCAGTCCCCCACCCGGCTCAACCCATGGAAGAATCCGCAACAAACGCTGGCCCGCTACCGCCGGAACATTCAGCGCATGGAGCGTCAGCACCTGGTCCCCGAAGGAATTTCGGCGCAAACCCTGTTGGAGGCACCGCCAAGTCCCGGACGGTTCGGCATGGTAACGGAAGCTCCCCATTTTGTCCGCGAAGCATTCGCCCGTATGCCGGCTGGCGCTCGACGAACCACGCTGGATCTCGATCTTCAGGGAGTGGTCGGGCGGATCGTGGAGGCTGCAAAATCTGAGCGGGAGGAAATCGGGGCGAGTGCCTGCGGAGTCGTGGTGATCGACAATGCGACCGGCGGTGTGCGCTCGATGGTCTCGGTTGCGGAGCCTCGCCACCGCGACATCAACCTCACCACCATGCGCCGCAGCGTCGGCTCCACGTTGAAACCCTTCCTCTACCTTGAAGCGATCTCGAACAAGACCCTCACTGCTGCAACAATACTGCCGGATACCGAAGAGGCCATCCGCTCGACCTATGAGGATTACGATCCGCAAAACTATAACCATCGGTTCCTTGGTCCGGTGCGTGTGCGTGAGGCGCTCGGCAACTCGCTGAATGTCCCGGCTGTTGTCACTCTCTCCCGCTTGGGAGCGCGCTCAACTTTTGCGCGACTGACGGCATGGGGACTCGAATTCGGAGACGTCTTCGACGCGTACGGTGCCGGATTTGTTCTCGGCAATGCAGAGGCTTCCCTCTTGGATCTGGCCGGTGCCTATGCTTCGCTGGCACGTGGAGGCAGAGCATGGCGGGCCACCCTCCTTGTCGGCGAACCCACACATCCCACCAACTGCGCCACACCCGCCGCCTGCGCAATCCTCACCGACATCCTCACCGACCCCCATGCACGGCGACGCGCATTTGGAGATCATTCCGCCCTGGATACCGGTGCCCGCGTGGCCGTCAAGACCGGGACCAGCTCAGGATTCCGCGACGGATGGTGTGTCGGATTCACCCGCGAGCACACGGTCGCAGTTTGGACTGGCAATCCAGATGGTTCACCGATGAATGCAGCGCTTTCGGTTCGCTCCGCCGCACCGGTCTGGAATGCAGTCGTCTCCTACCTGCTCGCTCACGGCGACTCCCCCGTGCCCGAACCCCGCGAAGATCTCGGCCTCGAAAAATGCCTCATTGCCAGCGAGACCGGATTCCTCCCCCGTCCTGGCGAGGCCTCGCTGACCGAGTGGTTTCTTCCCGGCACCGCCCCCACCCGCAACGCCTCGGAGTGCTACGAGCAGCGTGAGGGACGCGAAGTGCAGGTGCTGCCTGAGGAGTTTGCCGGATGGTGCGCCAGCCCCCAGAATCGGATTGGCGCAGTGACAGGCCACCCAGAGTTCAAAATCCTCTTCCCCAAGGATGGAGCTGTTTTTGTTTTCAACCCCAATCTTCCGCATAGCCAACAACTCCTCATTCCCACTAGCACAGATCCCTATTGCGAATGGTTTGCCAATGGCGAAAAATTGTCCTTCGCCCGCATCCCTCTCACCCCTGGCCAATGGACCCTCACGGCAAAATCCGGCAGCCGCCTCCAATCGGCCACCTTTCGCGTCGAGTAGGCGGGTACTTTGTCAGAAATTCCTTGCAACCGGTTGCATGAATGGGCATGTTGACCGAGATCAAATAATGCAAATTGGGATGGGTGTGGGCTTTCGGAGATGGTTGGCTCCAGAGTTCGTGTGCGTTTTCTTTGGAATGCTGCCCATTTTTGGGTATAGGATGAGCTAGTCCATTCCCGCATCGTGTGATACGTAGTTTCAGAACCTGATGAATATTGACGCCGAATTTTCCATGAGCGATCCCTTGCGTAGCGGCGGCTTTCGTAGTCCGGGTTCGCCCGCTCGCCTTGGCACACGGGAGGCCGCGCGTTCGCAGCAGGGCACGTATCCGCCGGTGCTGCCTTCGACATCCGCCCGGGCTGCCTTCACTGAGCGTCCGGTGAGCCGACGCGTTATTGTGGCGGCCACTCCCAAGGGCGGCGTCGGAAAATCATTTTTCCTGATTAACCTGTGTGATTGGTTGGCGGAAAAGAGCGTGCGTTTTGTGGCGTTTGATACCGACTGGTCGAGCGGCACGTTGACGCGGTTTCAGCCCGAGACCCGGTTTCTGACGGCGACCGATGGGGAGGGGTTTCAGGAGATTTTGGATGTGCTGGAGGAGACCGAGCTGGTATTGATCGATGGATCGTCTTCGGCGATTCCCGAGCTGGTGGATTGGATTGGAAACAACGGCTTCGGGGGCAACAAAGCGCTGGGGGAGATTGGGGTCACATTCGTTTGCTTAGCCGAGGAGGACAAGGACACGGTTTTTCAGGCTGGGGAGCTGTGCCGTCGTTTGGGAGCGAGTGTGGACTGGCTGGTCGTGCGCACACTGAAAACCAGCCCGGCCACTGAAATCTACGACAACAGCAAGACCCGGCAGGAGCTTTTACGCCTTGGTGCCGGGGAGATCACGATTGCTCGGTTGCCATGGAACCTGCTCAGCATCATGCAGCGCACCAGCAAATCGCTTTCTGGATTGCTTCAGGATAAATCGCTCTCCCTGCTCGAACGCCATCGGCTGCGCTCGTATCAGGAGCGGCTCTTCGAGCAATTTGTGGCGATGGAGTCGGTCCTCCTTCCGCGGATGAATCCCCAGTCGTCCATGGGCACCCACACCGGACCCGGCAAGGGATCCGTGCGCCCGCGCATTGCTCCCGAGGAAGTATGACAGCCATGGCCAACATCCATCCCACCCCGCCACCTCAAAGCGTCCAAGGTCTTCAGCACAAGCGCCTGATCCTGACCGCTATTGACAAGGGGGGCGTCGGAAAATCGTTTTTTTGTGTGCGGCTGATCGAGTGGCTGCGCGGGGTGCATCGCTCGTTTGTGGCGTTTGATCCGGACTTCAACAACAGCACGCTCACGCGGTTCTATCCGGAGGCCCAATTCCTCAATATTGGCCATAGTGAAAACCTTGATCTCATTGTCGAGGCGCTAGATGCCACCGATATCGTGCTGGTGGATGGAGTGGGAGCGCAGCAGCGGATTTTTATGGACTGGATGGAAGAGACCGACCTGCTCAAGGTGAAGGCCAGCCTCGGACTCTCGGTCACGCTGGTGCTCATTATCGAAGAGGACAAGGACACCGTGTTTCAAGCCGGAGAAGTCGCGCGCCGGGTGGGCGGACAGGCGGAGTGGCTGGTGGTCAAGAATTACAAACAGAGCCAATCGTTGCGGATTTACCAGAACAGCCGTGCGCGGGAGGACCTGTTGCGGATTGGAGCTAAGGAGATCGATTTGAGAAAATTGCCCGAACATCTGACGACGATCCTCCAGATGAATTCGTGGACGATCACCCAAGCCCTCGCCTCGAATACCCTAAACGTTCTCGACCGCCAGCGTCTGGTCGAATACTCAAGGGAATTGAATTCCCAGCTCAAAGAAGTCCAATCACTACTGCTCCCATGAATGACAATCCTGAAATCCGCTCCCGCGTCCTCGAATGGCAGCGCCGCCACAACATCCAAGACAATGATCCCGCATTGGCACTGATCGACCTGCTAGACATCTACTACCGGCAGCCGGTCGTGGTCCAAGCTCCGGCGGCCGACGGACGTCCCGCCCAGCCCATGATCAGTCCGGAATTGATTTCCGAGGCCGTGCGCTCGACGATTCAGCCATCGATTGACCGCCTCGCCGTGCAGGTGCAGGAAATCCCTCGATCTTTCCCATCCGGAGGGGGTGCCCCGGTGAATTTTGATGCCCTTGCCGCCAGTGTGCGCGAGGCGATCCAGCCGGAACTCGATAAAGTTGCCGCCACCCTCAAGGAATCCCCGACTGCATCCACTCCGCCGATCAGCGCCGAAGTCCTCTCAAACGCCATCCGGATTTCGCTCCTGCCCTCGCTGGATCGGATCACGCTACAGTTCCAAGAACTTCAGAAAAAGCTGGAGGTCACGGATGTCGAAGAAACTCTCAAGCGCATCGAGGCCTACCATGAGAACATCGATTACTGCACGAAGAAGCTGGATGTCGTCAAGAAAGAGTCCGACGGGCTGATTATCAAACTGGAAAAAGCCGGAGCCCAGATCAAGCCGGTGACCCGCGGGGCGGTGCTCATGCTGATCCTCATGGCGGGAGTTATCGGATTCGTGCTGGCCTCGATCCTGCGGTTTTGAGCGTGCTTTTTGAGCATCCGGCCCGAGCCCGCCGGGGTCCCCGCCTCTAACCATGAAAAACCTTCTCGACCGCCTCCACGTTCCAGAGAATAGCCGCCTGCGCAGCTACCTCCCGGTTCTGCTGACGTTCGGGTTTCTTGTGGTGATGATCGCCAGCGCGTCCAGCATCTCGACGCGGACGCAGATTTCCGTGGCGATTGTGGCGATGCTGGCTTTCCTTGTGCTTCGGTATTTCAACGAGCACGAGACGGTCCGCGTGGTGTTTCTTATTTTGGCCGCCTTCCTTTCGGTGGATTATTTTTATTGGCGCACTTTCACCACCCTCACCTACCACGATCCGCTGAGCTTCTTCTTCGCAATGGTCCTGTATTTTGCGGAGCTGTATGGGTTCATCGTTTATGGGCTGAGCATTTTTGTGAACATTGATCCGCTGGATCGCAAACCGCTGCCACTCACGAAGAAGACCGCCATTTTGCCGACGGTGGATGTGATGATTCCGAGCTACAACGAAGCACCGGATTTGCTGGAGATGACACTGCTTTCCGCGCTTTCCATGGAGTATCCCAAGGAAAAACTCAAAGTCTATCTTCTCGACGACGGCGGCACCGACCAGCGCTGCAATTCGGAGGATCCCGAATTTGCCGCCGCCGCCAAGCACCGCAGGCTCGAACTTCAGGCTCTTTGTGCCCGCTGGGGTGCCCACTACATCACTCGCCCGAAGAACATCGGCTCCAAGGCCGGCAACATCAACAATGGACTCGAGTTCAGCGACGGCGAGCTCGTTGTGATCTTCGACGCCGACCATGCGCCCACGACAGATTTCCTACAGAACACGGTCGGATGGTTCCTCCATGATCCCAAAATGTTCTTGGTCCAGACTCCACATTTCTTTGTGAACCCGGATCCCGTCGAAAAAAACCTCCAGACGTTTACGACGATGCCGGGCGAGAACGAGATGTTTTACAAAGTGATCCAGCGTGGGCTCGACTACTGGAACTCCGCATTTTTCTGTGGTTCGGCGGCCGTGCTGCGCCGCAAGTGCCTCATGGAAACCGGCGGCATTGCGGGCGACACGATCACTGAGGACGCCGAAACGGCACTCACCCTCCATGCGCGCGGCTACAACAGCGCGTATATCGGAATCCCCATGATCTCCGGTCTCTCGCCCGAAACGCTGACGAGCTTTATCGGGCAGCGCGTCCGTTGGGCACAGGGAATGATCCAGATTTTTATCCTCAAAAATCCACTGCTGATTCCGGGCCTCACCCTGCCCCAGCGGCTCTGTTATTTCAGCAGTTGCTTCTTCTGGTTTTTTGCCTACGCACGCATCGTTTTCATGCTGGCCCCGCTGTGCTTCCTGATCTTTGGACTCAAAATTTATGATGCCAATTTCGTGGACTTTACGGCCTTTGCGGCACCGCATTTGTTGGCGGTGTTCATCGTCTCGGATTTCCTCTTTGGCAAGGTGCGCTGGTCGTTTGTGTCGGAGCTCTATGAGCTGATCCAGTCGGTCTATACCCTGCCGGCCATCGTGAAAGTTTTTCTTAATCCGCGTGCCCCGATCTTCAAAGTCACAGCTAAAGGAGAAACCCTTGGGGAGGATTATATCAGCCCGCTGGCGCGTCCGTTTTATGTGTTCCTGATCCTAAATACCGTTGCGCTCGTCTTTGGAGTAATCCGCCTGGTCGCCACGCCGGCCGATGGATTTCCGACAGGTATCACGATGTTATGGGCCACGTTTAACGTCTTCATCCTCCTTGCCGCCATGGGAACCCTCTTCGAGCGCCGCCAGCGCCGCGCCACCCCGCGCATGCCGATTGCTCAGGCAGCCCGCCTTCGGGTCGGCACAAAATTCTACACGGCAGAAATCCGCGATCTTTCGGTTGAGGGCTGCGGAGTCGTCTTGGATCCGGCTTACGAGTCGGTATTTCCTGATGGGACCGAGATTGAAATGACCATTCCCGGAAATCCCAAATCGCTGGATCATCCGCTGCATTTCGTGGTGCGCAATGCACGGCGTGAACCGGGCGAGCTTTTTGTGGGCGGGCAATTCAAGCACACGTCCCTTGAGGAAATGCAGCTCAAAGTGGCACTCGTCAACGGCAGTAGCCAGCGCTGGGCCGATTTCCAGACTTCGCGCGAACGCCGCATCGGCGTGGTTCGTAGTGCGATCTTCCTTCTCACCATCGGCATTCGATACTCCATCCAGCACTTCGGGCATGTCATGCTGATGTCCCAGTCGAAACGGTCTGGAAAATCCTTTAAAACTTCCCCACAATCCCATTGAACCAAAACCTATGAAGAACCCATCCACCACCACCAGCCGCCTGCGGATTTCCTCCGTGTTGCTTGCGGCCATCGTCGCGCTTTGCGGAGTTTTGCCTGCCTCCGGCCAACAGGCCCGCGTGCCAGTCATTCCGACATCCGCTCCGACCGTGCCAACCGGACTGGCTGTCCCGATGGCAGCACCCGCTCCGACTGTCACCGGGATCGCCACCGCCGAGACGGCGGCCACTGAGCGCGTTCAGACGTTCCGTTTGCCAATCCGAAGGCTCATCCCGCTGGACTCTCCGATTCTGCTCCGCAATGCCAGCAGCGTTTATACGGTCTTCGTGCCGCAGAGTGCGCGCTTCAAGGCCAAGAGCATGGGCCTGCGGCTCCGGTTTACCAATTCGATTGCTCTCCTCAGCGAGCGCTCGGTCCTGCGCGTCGTTCTCAATGATGTGATTGTGGCCCAGTTCATGCTGGATCGCACGAAACCCAACAACGATGTGAGCATCGACTTGCCGCTCTCATCGGTGCAAACCGGTTTCAACCGCCTCCAGTTCATTGTTGCCCAGCATTACACTTACAAATGCGAAGATCCGGCAGCCCCCGAGCTCTACACCGAAATCAACCCCGACCAATCCTACCTCACCACGACCGGCGAATGGCAACCGGTGACCGAGCGGCTTTCGTTCTTGCGTTGGTGGATTGATGAAAAACTCTGGGTTCCGTATCAGTTCAACATCTGCATGCCCTCGGCAGCTTCGATGAGCGACGAACATCTCGCTCTGGGGTCCATTGTCACCCAAGGCATGGCACTGGCCGTCAACAACCAGCCGTTCCGGGTCACTTCCGCCACCGCGCTTCGGCCCGGTATGGACAATATCGTCGTCGGCACGATGAATGAGCTGGCTCCCTTCCTCACAGCCACCGAGATCGGCACGATCAACGGCAGCTTTCTTGCCATTAAGACGCTTCCAGGCGATCCCGCGCATTGCATGATCATCGTCAGCGGACGCAATGCTCAGGAAGTCAAGCAGACCGCCCTGGCCCTAGGGATGGTGAATTACCCGCTTCCCGACTCGAAATACGCCATCGTCGATCAGATGTCGATGCCTGAGAACGCCTATGTGCGCAACGCTCCGCTGAAGGTTCCCGGCATCTATAGCTTCCGCCAACTCGGCTTCGAGAGCACGACGATCAAAGGCTGGAACACTGGGAATTTCCGCCTCCAAATTTTCATGCCAGGCGATATTTCCAAAGACGACCTGAGCAATGTCGAACTGCGTCTGCATTTCGTCTATGGAGCTGGTTTGCGCAAGGATTCCGCCTTCAGTGTTTTCGTCAACAACCAGTTCCAAACCGCCATCCGGCTCAAGGATGTCGAGGGTTCCTTGCACAATGACCATCGGCTCTACCTTCCGATGCAGGCGTTCCAACCCGGGAGCAACGAGGTCATTCTCACGCCCACGATGGTTCCGCTCGTCTCCAACCAGTGCGAAATCCTTCAGGACGAGAACCTTCAGTTCACGCTGTATGATGATTCGGAATTTGTCCTTCCGCACGCGCTGCGCAAAGCCCGACTCCCGAATTTCGGACTCTTCTCGCAGACCGCGTTCCCGTATTCCTCGCCGCCCGACGGCATCGAAACAGCCGTCATGGTCGCGGGGAACTCCCCCGAGACAGCGGCCGCTGCATGGACACTGCTCGGCAAGATGGCGCAAATCTCCGGCGCACTCCTCTCAAATACCGAAATCTCCTCCAAACTCCCCCGCAGCCGAAAAAACCTGCTCGTCGTCGGTCCGAGGGATGATATTCCGCCCGAAATCCTCGCAAAGGCACCGGTTTCTCCGCTCCAAGTCGGAAAAATGCGCTACGTCGTGAGCACGAGTCCGAAACCTGAAAAATATGCTGCATCGCCCGTTGAGGAATTTCTTCTCAAAATCCGGGGTCAATCCGGCGCACGCAACGAGCCCGAGCCACCTTCGACCGCAAACCTGAATATGACGGCGGACCTCATTGACGACATTGTGGCGGTGCAATTTGAGTCGCCCTTTCACACCGGCTATCCGGTGACGGTTGTCACGGCATGGGATGCCAGCAACCTTCTGGCGGGAATGAACACCCTGCAGGAGCGGGAGTTCTGGAACGGACTCGCCGGAGACATTGCGGTCTGGAGCACACGTCCGGATTCGCTGGCGGTCGCCAAAGTCGGGAATGATTTCATCTACAAAGCCACCAGCCTCGTCACCCGCGTGTCCAGCAGATTCGACCAGCAACCATGGTTCTTCGCGATCCTTGTCATTGTGCTCATCGTTCTTCTCGCCCTTGGTGCGCGTGCCGCGCTTCGTAAACGCGAGCATCCCGAAGAAGACTAATGCAGAAGCTCCGGAATGCCGTCATCGCCATTGCCGTCCTTTGTGTCATTGGGCTCGTTGCCTTCTGGATGGTGATGCTCTCCGATCCATGGCGGATGCCGCTCGGCGATTGGTGGCGCTATAAAGCCCGGTTCATCTCGCAGGACGGGCGGGTGATTGATACCGGCAATGGGAACGTCTCTCACAGCGAGGGGCAAGGCTACGCGATGCTCCTTGCCGTCGCCTACGGAGACCGGTGGACATTTGACCGGCTCTGGACATGGACCCGCACCCACCTTCAGACACGTCCGAACGACAAGCTTCTCTCTTGGCTCTGGAAACCCTCCAACCACGACGGCGGGGGCGCGGTGGCGGATGTCAATAATGCAAGCGATGCCGAGGTGCTTGTCGCATGGGCACTTCTCCGCGCTTCCAAACGCTGGAACCATTACGAATACCAGCAGGCCGCCGCAGAAATGCTGGCAGACCTCCGTCGTCTGGCCGTGAGAAATTCTTCGCAGGGCCCCTACCTCCGCCCCGGGCTGGAAGGCTTCGAGCAGCCAGATGGTGTCGTCCTCAATCTTTCGTATTCGGTTTTTCCCGCCTTGATGCAGTTTGAGGAGAGCTTTCCCGGCAGCGGGTGGGGAGCCCTTTCCGCCAGCGGATTGCAGAAGGTCGGGCAGGCACGGTTCGGACGCTGGAATCTGCCTCCAGACTGGGTGCTCTGTGAAGGCCTCCGTCCGCCGGCCGCTCCCGTGGCTCCAGCCGCGCCGGACCAAGCTCCCGTGCCCATGGTGTTCCGTCTGCCGAAAACTTTTCCGCCGGATTTCGGTTACAACGCGATCCGTATTCCCCTGCATATCGCATGGGAAAATCCCAAGTCCCCTCTCCTGAAGCCATTTGCCGAGTTTTGGCGGGAGTTTGGCGATGTCTCAAAAATCCCTTCCAAGGTCAACTTGGAGACCAACGCATTCGACCCGGATCCCGCGATGCCGGGGCTGGTGACATTGGCGCGTTTTATCCTCGCCTGTGAGTCCGGGAACCGATTAACTGTCCGCGATCTTCCTCCTGTGATGTCCGACGAACCCTATTATTCTGCAAGCTTGAAGCTTCTCACGAAGCTGGCGGTGCGTGAGACCCTTGGAGGAAAACCATGAGACGCTTGGGAATCATTGCCGCCTGCGCCGCTCTTGGCGCCATTGCGCCGCTTTTCGCCCAAGACGAGATCATTTCCAGCCAACAGCCCGAGTCGATTGCCTTGCCTACCGACCAAGACGCTCAGGCCCCCCCCCCCCCCGCCCGCAACACGCCCCACGACCCACGAAAGACGCGCGGCGCAGGCCCCCCCCCGGCGCCGGGGAGCATACCACCCCC
>JBBQRY010000044.1:0-11162 GCA_038214335.1 Chthoniobacterales bacterium | reverse complement strand
CAGGGGATCCGCACATGGGAAGACAGACATGTCCGGCAGGGACAGCGGATCTTTTTGAGCGATGCCAACCGGTCCGGGAAGATGGATCTATTCCTTGGGAATTACCTCGGCGAGATGATGCTCATTCCGAACAGTGGTTCGGGGGCGAAGCCAGATTTCCGGCAACCTAAGAACATTGCTTCGGTGATTGTGCCGACGATGAAGGATTCCTTGACGAAATGGGGCAACGTCTTTGCGCCGGCGGTGTGGGATTGGAATCGGGATGGAAAAGATGACCTGCTCATCGGCGAAGGATCGTATTCCGCCAACAGCATCCACATCCTTCTGAACCAAGGCTCGGGAAGCCGTCCGGCATACAACGAAACCAACAGAACCGTGCTGGCTTACGGAATGGGCCTCGAACAGCTCACCCCGTGCATCGTCGATTACAACGGCGATGGGGCGATGGATCTGCTCGTCACCGAACGCACGGGAAAAATTGCCATCTATTTGAACACTGGAAAAGCATGGAATCCCGGTGAGGTCCTGCCATTTGATTCGTTTCTTCGGGCGGGAGGGGCTCCTGCGACAACTGCTAGCGAATCGAAGGATCCCATGGAAGCAGCTAAGCTGCCCGGTCTGCTTTCCGTTAGCGGCATTGCGACCATTGCCTCGGGCGACTTTAATGGAGACGGACTCTTCGATCTCGTCTTCGGAAAGAGCAATGGAAAGATCGCTCTGGCACTCAACTCGGGCTCCAAGACGGCTCCTAAATTCGGCTCCCCAATTGATATCAAGGGCACCGCGGGCACCGCGGCGTTTAATTTACCGTCCGGTTGGGAATGTGACTACGGCTTGGATAGAGGGAATTTTTATGGGTTCTTCTCTGTGGTGAAGGATGCCGATGATCCGGCTGCGAAGCCACTCGACGGTTCCGCCTGTCTCAAAGCTGGCTACACAGCAAGCCCGAACAAGTTCATGCCGGTTCCCAAGCAATACACCCCGGGCTTTCCGAACTGGAAGCCCTTTGCCGGCGACCGCATGCACAATCACATGTCCAACGGTGCGCCCTCAAATTACTTTTATGCCAAGCAGTCTGGTCGCAGCCCTCTCAAAACCAACAAAACCTATGTGCTAACCATGAAGGTCAAGGGCAACAAGGTCAGCGATGGCACCGTAGTGATCACTTACCGCGGATACAAAAAATTGAGCGAGTCGAGGGTGGAGCGCACCGGAGATCGCAATGCAGCCACGATCAAGAAAAACGAAGCCGAGGAGTACAAATTGGAGTATGCGACCTTCAGCGCCAGCTCCGCATGGTCGGACGTGCGCAAGGAATTCACTGTCAAATTCGCCAACAAAGAACTCAGCGACCTCACCCAGGTGACAAACTGGGAGACCAATATCCTGTTCTCGCTGAGTCCCGGACCAGGTGGCGGAGAATTCTATGTGGACGATGTGAAAGTCATCGAAAAACCATAGCCCGGGAATCCATCCACCGATGAAGCAGGATGTCGTCATCATCGGTGCCGGAGCCGCCGGTCTGTTCTGCGCGTTCACAGCCGGTCGCCGGGGCCGCAAGGTTCTCGTGCTGGAACATTCGGAGGAACCGGGAAAAAAAATCCGGATTTCCGGCGGCGGCCGCTGCAATTTCACGAACGCGCACGCCGGACCGGAAAACTATCTTTCCGAGAACCCGGCATTTTGTCGTTCCGCACTGGCAGGATTTTCGCCGGAGGATTTCACCACGCTGGTGGAGGCCCACGGGATTGCATGGCACGAGAAAAAGCTGGGCCAGCAATTCTGTGACCGGTCCTCGCAAGAGATTGTCGATCTGCTCCTGCTCGAATGTCAGCGGGCGGGCGTCGAAATCCGCACGGGCTGCCGGATCGAAGAAGTGCGTCCGGGCTACGAAGTGCGCACCACCCAGGGAGCGTTCACCGCAGATTCGCTGGTCGTGGCCACTGGCGGGTTGTCGTTTCCTAAGCTGGGAGCGACGGATTTCGGATACCGCCTGGCTCGGCAATTCGGAATGAGGGTCACTCCAATGCGTCCGGGTCTTGTTCCCTTGACGCTGCCCGAGTCTGAGCTTGGCGTCCTCGGAAAAGTCAGCGGCCTTTCTTTGCCCGTGCGCATGACAACCGGACGGCAGGCGTTTGAGGAGGCAATGCTGGTGACGCACCGCGGACTGAGCGGACCGGCTGTCCTTCAAATTTCTTCTTTTTGGAAGCCGGGTGATGACCTCATGGTGGATTTGCTGCCTGGCAAAGAACCTGACTTTGCGGCAGGCAGTCTGGTTGCCGCGCTGGCCGGACATTGGCCGCGCCGGTTCACGGAAGCGTGGTCGCAGCTTTCTGGCCCTCAAAAACCATGGAAGCAGTGGTCGGAAAAAGATCGGCGCGGATTCCTTGAACTCGTTCATCGTTGGCCGGTTCCGGTCGCAGGAACGGAAGGCTACGCCAAGGCAGAGGTTACCCTCGGCGGAGTTTCCACTTCGGATCTTTCCTCGAAAACCCTTGAGTCTCGCATCTCCCGCAGACTTTACTTTATCGGAGAAGTGGTCGATGTCACCGGCTGGCTCGGGGGATTCAATTTCCAATGGGCCTGGGCCAGCGCCCACGCCGCCGGACAGGCGGTTTGACCGGCTATTCCTCTTTCTTTCCAGAAAAGGATTGCCACCACACGGGTCTGTATGGTTTGACGGCGGGAGGGATTCGGTCAAACTCATTCACGATATGAAAAAAGTCACGACGAACGGGAAAAAATTGCCAAAGAAGAGCACCTCCGAAGGGCAGATTGCGAAGGCGGAGATGGCGCAGTTGCTGCCGATGGGGGATTTGGGAGAGCTTCCTCGCTCGTATGGCACGGATTCCATTTTTCTGGTCGCCCAGGAACCGCATTGGCTGTTCACGTATTGGGATATCGATATTTCGCGGCATCCCGGCGGCAAAACATTTTTGCGAGTGCTGGGGAATGGGGACCGAACCGAGACCGAGATCGAGGTCCCGTTTGAAACTCGGAATTGGTATATCCCGGTCGGGGTAGCGGGTGGCCATTACACGGTGGAAATCGGATATTATCGCGGCGACGCATGGAACGTGCTCGCGCGCTCGATGACCGTTCGCACGCCCACCGACAAGGTGTCGGATTCCGAAGCCTTCGACTTCGCGACGATCCCGTTGCATCTGAGTTTCCAGAAATTGATGGAAAACATGCAGTCCGCGATTCGTGGCGGAGAGAACCTCCTTCAGGCGCTGGGCCGCCTTCAGAGGGATGGCAAACTTCTGGGCTTCGGTGGCGGCGAAGCCCTCGGCGGGATCAGCCCTGATGAGCGTGTTGTGCTCGAAGCCCACCTAGGCCGCCCATTTTTGGAGGAACTTGCGTCGGCGGGGTTGAACTCAGAGGAATTGAGTTCACGCATCCAAGAGCGGCTCCGGGAACGCCTGAGCAGCGAAGGTGCCAGCGACCTCTTGGCCGGTTCCTCATGGACCCCGGAAAACCTCTCGAGCGCACTGGGTTCGTTCGGAGTCGCGTCGGAATCCGGCGCACTCTCTTCCGGCGGGTTGAGCAGTTGGTCGCCCGCCGCGCTGTCGAGTTGGGCGGCTGCCGCCCTCACAAGCTGGGTCGCAGCCGTGCGAACCTCGGCGGAGTCCGGCGAAACAAGCTGGAGCAATGCAGCTCCTTCCTCATGGGACACGGCGGCCCTTTCAAGCTGGATGCAGGCCGCCAAGCCTGCGGGCGCGCAATCCTCATGGAGTCCTGCTGCCTTGTCGAGCTGGTTGCAAGCGGTGACATCCTCATGGGCTGGAGCCGCGCCATCCAGTTGGTCCCAAGCGGTACTATCAAGCTGGACCCAGGCCGCCCAATCCAGTTGGGGAGCGGCTGAGACGAGCAGTTGGGGCGGATCCCAAGGGATGAGTTCCTTCGACCTTGCCGCCAAGCGGGAGTTTTTTCTGCACGTGAATGCCGAGGTCATTTTCTACGGTGGCACCCATCCGCAGGCGAAGGTCACGATTGACGGAAAACCCGTCGCACTGGCTCCCGATGGCTCGTTCCGGTTTCATTTCGTGTTTCCCGATGGAGCCTACGAGATCCCGATCTGCGCAACCTCGCCCGATGGTGTCGAGACGCGCTCGGCCACGCTGCGTTTCGAGAGGGAAACCCAGCGCTCCGGAGAAGTCGGGCACACCGCCCAGCCGCCGTTGGCGAGTCCGATGGGCGCACACTGAAGAAGCCAGCTCTGAAAAAAAAGCACAACGACCCCAAGCACTCCGAACCGTTGCCCCATGATCGGTTTGCAGAGGCGTTTTACACGTTTCTGGAGGCCGAGCAAAATGCCTCACCTCTCACGGTCACAACCTACCGGACCGCCATCGAGTCGTTTCGTAGGTTTCGTATGGTGAAATCCTGGGCGGGCGTCACGGCGGATGACTACCGCGCATGGTTGCTCGATATGATGAAACGCAGCCTCGCACGGGCCAGCGTGCGGCTGAGGTTATCCGCCCTGCGGGCATTTCACGCCTTCCTTCTGCGGCGCGGAATCGTAAAAAAAAATGTGCTGCGCGAGGTGCTTTTGCCGAAGGCCGAAAAGAAGCTTCCGCAATTTATGACGCCCGGCCAGGTCGAGGACCTCATTGCTTCGCCGGTCAAAGCGGAAAAATCCCAGCAGGCCCCGGTATGGATGGCGGCGCGTGACATCGCGATCATCGAGTTGTTTTATTCCACGGGCATGCGGCTTTCCGAGTTGGGCGGACTGGATGTGAGCGATGTGGACGTGATCGGAGAGACCGCGCGCGTCCGCGGAAAAGGTGGCAAGGAACGCATTTGCCCCGTCGGAGGCCCCGCCCTCGAAGCCCTCTCCCGCTACCGGCAGCAGGCCGGCGTCCACAGCGGACCCCTCTTCATCAACAAATCGCGCAACCGCCTTTCCACCCGAACCATCTGGGACATGATCCGCCGCCGCCTCATTGATGCCGGACTCCCATCTACACTCTCCCCTCACAAGCTGCGGCATAGCTTTGCCACCCACCTCCTCGACAACGGCGCCGATCTGCGCAGCGTCCAAACTCTGCTCGGACACTCCAGCCTTTCCACCACCCAAGTCTATACCCACGTCACCACCGACCGCCTCCGCCGCGCCTACACCGCCGCCCACCCCCGAAGCAAAGAGTCTTAAGTGAAGAGAGTGGTTCAGTTTTCAGTGATTCAGTTTTCAGTAAGCGAGCATGGCGTCCCCCTGTGAAGCAGTCTGCGTGAGGGAATGGCCGACCGAGTTCGGCTGCCTTTTCACATCCTTCATCCTTCATCCTTTCTGCCTAGCCTCCTGCGGAGATGCGGAGGATTTCGATGCCGTCGCCATTTTGGAGGGGCGTCTCGGGCCATTCGTGTCGGCGGAGGGCGTTGCCGTTGTGTTCGACGAGCACCAGGGGAGCGGGGAGGCCCAGCTCAGTGACGAGCTTGTCAATGGTGTCCGCTCCGACCTCGCGGGATGCACTATTCACCGAGATCTGGATCATTTTGAGGCGAGGATTTCGGAATCCCAATCTTTCCAGACCGGTTCGAGGCCCAGACGTTGGAGGGCGGACCCCATGGACGCGGCATTCCGGTCGTCAGAGATCGCAAATTGCTCGGTGGCTGCCTTTCCTCCAGTTCCCTCAATAGCTTTGCCACGCAGGGTGACATGGAGGGCATCACGTCCTTGACCAGTGTATCCACCTGGCTCCGTGTGGCTTCCGGCACTCATCATCGTCACACCCAGCGGGGTTACGATGTCGCGCAGCTTGGCAGATTCTCGAGTGCTCAGCACAATCCCAATGGTCGGAAATGTGACTCGCAAGGCGCAGAGGAGTTGAATGAATTCGCGATCCGGCAACGGATGTCGCGGCTCGAATTCTCCGGCTGCCGGACGCAGGCGCGGCAGACTCACTGTGATTTGGGATTTCCAGCAAACCCGGAGCAAATACTCCAAGTGCGCTGCAAGGGCCAGCGCCTCCTCCCGCCAGTGCCACAAGCCAAAAAGTGCGCCGATCCCCAGACGGCGAAACCCCGCTTCATACCCTCGCTCCACCGTGTCCAACCTCCAATCAAAAGCCTTTTTTGGCCCATGCAGGTGCATTTCACCGTATGTTTCGCGGTGATAGGTTTCTTGATAGACCACCAACCCTTCCGCGCCCGCCTGGACGAAACTCCGGTAAGGACCGACCTCCATGGGAGCGACCTCGATCGAGAGAGACGGAATCCACCCCCGCAGCCGCTCTAGGCAACCCACCAGATATTCGCCGCTGACAAATTTCGGATGCTCGCCGGCCACCAGCAGGATGTTACGGAATCCCTCGCTTGCCAGGTGCCGCGCCTCAGCCTCCACTTGGTCGATCTCAAGGGTCACGCGCTGGATCGCGTTTTCACGCGAAAACCCACAGTAGGCGCACGAGTTGATGCACTCGTTAGAAAGATACAACGGAGCAAAAAGCCGCATCGTGCGCCCGAAATGTCGGCGGGTCATCGCAGCGGCCTGCCCCGCAAGCCTCGCCATCCCGGCGTTATCCAACGGCTCCAGCAGGGTCTCAAATTGCCGCAGCAGCGCGGACTTGTCGTGGAGTGTCGAGGCGAGAAGATCGGAAAATGGCATGGTGAAGGCTGAAAAAATTCGGATTCGCCGGCAAATCTACACCGGTTCATGCAATTCGCAGTAGAATTTCCTGTTTTTACACTCGCAATAATGAACATTCCTGATAAACATGTGTCTCTTAACCTAATGAGAAAATTCCATCTTTCCGCCATCCTCTCCCCGGTAGCCGCAGCCGTTGTCGTTTTGCTCCCGGCCTGTAAACCCGCAGCCTCGCCAACAGAAGCTCCAGCTTCTCCGGCTTCCACACCCGCTGCCGAACCGACCACTGCGACGCCTGCAGCTACGCCTGCGACCCCGGTCACTCTCACATCCCCTGATGCCGCGACAAACGCTGCACCAGAGGCTGCCGCGCCCTCAATCGATCTCAAAGATCCCGTGGCGACCGTCAATGGCGAGCCTGTTTCCCGCGCCCAATTCGAAGAAGCCTTCGCCGCCGCCGTCCAAACATCCGGCGTGAAACCAGCTGATCTCACTCCGGAACAACGACTGAGCGGATACCGTCAGATCCTCGACGAACTCATCATGGACAAACTCGTCGCTACGGCTGCTGCCTCCGAGACCGTCACGGACGAAGAAGTCACCGCCGAGATCGCGAAGCTCAAGAAGCAGTTTCCCAACGAGGAAGCCTTCGAGGCCCAGCTCAAACAAGCCGGCCAGACCCCGGAGAAGCTCGACAGCGCGATTCGCACCATGCTCCAACAGCAGAAATGGATGCAAAGCCAGCTCAAGGATACCGACCAAGTCACCGATGAAGACGCCAAGAAATTTTACGAATCCAACACTGAAGAGTTCAAAAACCCTGAAACCGTCAAAGCCAGCCACATCCTCTTCACCGTCAACAAGGACGATTCCGAAGAGGTCGTGAAATCGAAGGAAGAGGCCGCCAAGAAAGCGCAAGCCCGCGCAAACAAAGGGGAGGATTTCGCGGGATTGGCCAAAGAACTTTCCGAAGAACCCGGCGCCAAAGACTCCGGCGGAGACCTCGGGTTTTTCCCCAAGGACAGCATGGTTCCGGAATTTGCCGAAGCGGCGTTCAGCGCCAAACCCGGCGACGTTAGCTCCCCCGTGCGCACTCAATTCGGATGGCATATCATTAAAGTGATCGAGAAAAAGCCAGCCGGCACCGTGCCTTTCGATGAGGTGAAAGACCAAATCGTCTCCTACCTCAAGAGCACCAAGCAGCGCGAAGCCATTCAAGGAGTTCTCAAAACCCTGAAGGATGGTGCCAAGATCGACTCCACTCTTCCCGCAGGGAACTGATCCGGCGCATGGCACGCCAGAGCAAACAAACGGTCGGGGTCATTGGCCTCGGCATCATTGGCAGCCGGGTGGTAGCCGCTCTCCGAAAGGGCGGATTCCATGTCTGGATTCACAACCGCTCGCCTCGCCCGGAGCCGAACTTTCTGAGTTCCCCGGCCGAGTTGGCGGCTGTCGCCAAGCACATCCAGATCTTCGTATCCGACGGTCCGGCTCTGCTCTCGGTCATTAAAAACATGGCGCCCGCGCTCACGCCCGAGCACGTGGTCATGAACCATGCCACGATCTCTCCTCACGAAACCCGTGAGGCTGCGGAGATCGTTGCGGGCCGCAATGCCAAATTCCTGGATGCCCCCTTCACGGGCAGCCGCGATGCCGCCGAGAATGGACAGCTTGTTTATTACATCGGAGGCGATCCAGCCGTCCTTGCCACCGTTCGCCCTGTCCTCGAAGCCTCCTCGCAGAAAATCCTGGAGATCGGCGAAATCGGCCAAGCGTCGATTGTCAAAATCGCCACAAATCTCCTAGCGGCAAGTGCTGTCGAGGCCCTCTGCGAAGCCCATGCCCTGCTCGATAAAAACGGCATCGACCTCCGCACCCTCTCGAATGCCCTCCAAGCCCATGGCGTCCGCTCCCCGCTCTCGGATATGAAAATCCCCAACATGATAGCCGGCGATTTCGAACCCCGTTTCTCGCTCAAGCACATGTTTAAGGATATCCAGCTCGCGCTCGGACTCGCTGCCGAGAAAGACCTCGACCTGCCCGCCGCCTCCGCCTTTGCCGGCGCCGCCATGGCTGGCATCCAACAGGGCTGGGGGGATTCCGATTTTTCTGTGATCGCACGGTTTTACGGATTTCCAGGCCAAGGCCATCCCTTGCCGGAATCCACTTCCCTCCCGGGAGCACCAGCCGCCACCCAAACTCCCGCCAAACCTTCCCGAGGCTGGAGCCTCTTCCGTAGCAAATGAAATTTCGTTTCAGCCTTCTCCTCGCACTGGTTGTCGGTCTTGCCGTGGCCCATGCCGCACCGCTCGGACCCGATGTCGCCGTCATGAACATCCGCGTCGGCAAATCCAAAGAACTCCAGCGCGTCGTCATCGGACTCTACGACTCGACCGCCCCGCTCACCGTCGCCAACTTCAAGAGCCTCATCGAAAAAAAATTCTACAACGGCCTGCGTTTTCACCGGATCCTTCCTAGTGCCCTCGTCCAGACTGGTGATCCGACCAGCCGCTACGGAGAAGCCGAACGCACGGGCACCGGCGGTCCCGGATGGACGGTTCCCGCCGAAATCAAGCTTCCCATAGCAAAAGCCTCCGTCGCCATGGCCCGCGTGCCGGATTCCATCAATCCCGCCAAAAGCTCGAATGGCAGCCAGTTTTTTGCCGCCCTCCAACCCCTTCCCAAACTCGACGGCAAATACACCGTCTTCGGCGAAATCCTCGAAGGCCTCGACGTGCTCGAATACCTCAGCACTCAACCCACAAATAGCAACGATTTTCCATTGCAAAAAATCGTGATAAAATCCATTGTCCTCGAACCGCGCATCGCCTCACCCGCGAATCCGTAGATTCTACCGAATTTCAGCGCAGC
The DNA here is from genome assembly GCA_038214335.1 of Chthoniobacterales bacterium. GTDB lineage: Bacteria > Verrucomicrobiota > Verrucomicrobiia > Chthoniobacterales > Terrimicrobiaceae > QYQL01. The sequence continues at coordinate 1,705 of JBBQRY010000044.1, read as the reverse complement.
AACTCAACGGGTAGGTACCGAAGTGGCCAAACGGGGTGGACTGTAAATCCACTGGCTTACGCCTTCACAGGTTCGAATCCTGTCCTGCCCATTCCCTCCGAGAGCCTACGGCAGCTACACGCTGAGTTGGCAGACCTGATTCAGCGCATTGAATTTGCGAGAATCATCTCCTTCTCGAAGATCGCTTCAGCGAGCACCCGAAAGCCACTTCCCCAGTGGGACGAACGCCGCCCACAAATCATCCTTGAGCATTCGTATTGACCGGCGAATCGACGACAATGCCAACACCCGGAGAACACAAAAATGTCCAGGCCCGGATCCGCGAATACGCCGGGGCCATCGGATGGACGGTTGTGCCCCGCGAGGAAGCCGAGCGGCGGCGTGGGATTGCCGAAATTGGAAATGGGGAATTAGGACGATCCACAAGTTCCGCGACATGTCGGCGGATCTCAACACGCGGTCGTGCTCCCCGGTCATGCGATGCCTGGGGCCGGAGGAGTTCGGGAAATCAGCGGAGGGGTTGATCCTGTATCGGTTCCGGGTTCGGAAAATTATTTGCAATTGAGGCTTCCCGGTGGACTGCAACGATTGGCGAACTGTGACCCTAAATCCGGCAGAAGAATTAACCACGGATTACACAGATAACACGGATAGAAACAGTTATGACAATCTGTCTGCGCTTTGCGATTCACCTTCCGGGTGAACAGGGCTTGCGTCTCAAATCCCTCCATATCAGTGTTATCCGTGTAATCCGTGGTTCCAACTGCTTTTTCTAGGATTAGCCGGTGGTTGAGGAGCGCAGCGACGACACCACCGGATATGATCCCCCCAAACCAAGGCATCCCGGAGGGATGCCAGCTCTGACGCCATGGCCTCAACCTACTTCAGCCTGCATTACGACCTCGTATTCTCCACAAAGAACCGCGAGGCAATCATCGCGCCGGAATGGCGGACACGTCTCCACGATTACCTCGGTGGCACGGTTCACGGACTGGGCGGATTTCCCGAAGGTGTGGGCGGCGTCGCCGATCACGTCCATTTGCTCATCGGGTTGAAGGCCACACATTGCCTTGCCGATTTTATGCGGGAATTAAAAAAGGCATCCTCGCTCTGGGTGCATGACGAGATGCGACTGCGCACCTTCGCCTGGCAGGAAGGCTACGCAGCTTTCACCGTGAGTGCCACCGCACGAAATGCGGTGCGCAACTACATCGCCAATCAGGACGAGCACCACCGGACAAAATCGTTCCGCGAAGAATTGCTCGAGATACTCAAGAAAGCCGGAGTCGAATATGATCCAAAATATCTCGATTGAACCCCGAGAAAATAAAAAGCCGGTGGATATAGGTTTCGCTGGTCGTGAGACCTGAAACACACGGCATGAAGCCGAATTTCATCCGCCGCGCCATCTGCGTTCGGCCTACTTGACACTCGGCCAGTGGAGACTATTCTCGGGCGCAATCAGACGCGCATCAAGGGCGCAATTGGTCGGATTCTCATGACGCAATCAGACGCAGAACTTCCCTATATCCGAAGACACCTCCAGTCCGGGCTGGCGGCGGCACTTGGAGATACCCCGGTGGTTTGCCTGCTGGGACCACGGCAGTGCGGGAAATCCACCCTGGCGATTCATCACGACCCACGGCGGACCTACTTCTCGTTGGATGACGCGCAATACCTGACTCTGGCGCGGCAAGATCCGACC
>JBBQRY010000043.1:0-11270 GCA_038214335.1 Chthoniobacterales bacterium | reverse complement strand
GTTCCTCTCAATACCTCGGCAAGCACGTGACCACAGATGCATACATGCTCACCAGCGCCGAGCAGTGCTTTCAGGCGGATGGTTTGTGGTGTCACACGGGCTCGAAAGAAATCAATCCAAACCGTGGAATCGACTAGAACGCGCATAGCTCTCGTCCAGATCTCATCGCGGAAAGGTCGCCTTCCCAATCAACGGCCCCTTCCAGTTCTTGGATGCGTGCAATCTGATGGCGTCTGACAAGGTCCCGCAAGGCATGATCGATCAGTTCCCGCTGGGTGGATATCCCAGTACACCGCCGCGCTGCCTCAACGACTTTCTCGTCAAGGACGATATTTGTGCGTTTCATGTGTGTATGGTGCGCTCCACCAGTGTGTATGTCAACACCCGGCTTTCTGGACCGGAAGACGCGAATCCTGTGACGCGGAGGGCTGCCACACCGAGTGCATGAGACGCATCGTGGTCCGCTCCGGTCGCCCATTCTTTGCTTGCTCCGGTCTCCTTGACCTCGCGCTACACCCTCTATCTATGGCTGCAGGCGCTGCTTGCAACTCGGGAACTCGGGCTTAAAAAAGGAGGCATGTTCGCCGCTTGTGGAGCTGCAGGCTGCTCCCGATGTTCAAAAAATGGCGCTTGGCGCGTCCACGCCCCGGCACAGCGGGGCGGCTACAGGGAGGTGCTTCGAAGGCGGATATTGGAAAGCGGAGAGCGGAAAGAAGCGGGACCGCGTGGCCCTGGAAATCGGCGGACTCCCCGTTCTGGGTTGGGTGGGACTCGAACCCACAACCAACGCCTTAAAAGGGCGCTGCTCTACCATTGAGCTACCAACCCGAAGGGATGATTCAAGCCGGGGCTGCAGCAGGATCGGGTCCTGCCGGGCGGCGGTTGAAGGCGTGTATATTGGGGATTTCAGCCAGCATGTCCAACATTTTTTGGCTGAGATTTTTTCGCGGGCGCATCTCCGAAAAGTACAAACAGGGAGAACTGGCGTCTCGCCTGTTTGGTGACTGGCTATTGTCTGCGGAGTCTCCACTCCCCACAGGCGGGACGCCTATGCTCCCTGACCTTCCATCGCCGATTGCACTTTTCAGAGATGCGCCCTTTTTTCACTGATGCGCCGGATCACGCTTTACGAAGATTGGCCGGGCAGCAATAGTGGGTGGTTCGCGATGAAAAAGGAAATTGGAATTGGCTTGGCAGGCTTTGGAACCGTTGGGTCCGGAGTCTATAAGAACCTTATACGTAATGGTGCTCTCATGAAAGAACGCACGAGAGCCACGTTTGCGGTGCGCCGCATTGCCGTGAAGGCACTCTCGGAACCGCGCATCGTCGAGGCACCGGACGAGCTGTTCACCGAGCGCGTGGACGACCTTTTGGAAGATTCGTCGATTCAGATTGTGATTGAACTCATGGGCGGAATCCAGTTCCCGCTGCAATTTATTCGGAGGGCGATTGAAGCCGGAAAAATTGTGATCACGGCGAACAAGGCGCTGCTGGCCGAGCATGGCAGGGAGATTTTCGAGTTGGCGGAAGCGAAAAATGTTCCGGTCTTTTTCGAGGCGGCGGTGGCAGGGGGAATCCCGATCATCAAGTCTGTGCGCGAGGCATTTGTCGGCAACCGGTTTGAATCGATCCACGGGATACTGAACGGCACGAGCAACTACATCCTCACCCGGATGTCGGAGGCCGGACTCGATTTTGCACCGGCGCTTGCGGAGGCACAAAAGCTGGGCTACGCGGAAGCGGATCCCGCGCTGGACGTGAATGGATGGGATGCCGCGCACAAGGCGATCATTCTGGCCTCGCTGGCCTACGGATTCTGGGTGACTCCGCAGGAAGTGCTCGTCGAGGGCATCGAGAAAATCACGGCCCCAGACATTCAATTTGCGGACGAACTCGGCTACCGGATCAAGCTCATGGCCACCGTCAAATCCGACGATGCGCACACGATTGAGGTGCGGGTTGTGCCCACGCTCATTCCAAAATCCCATGTGCTGGCATCCGTCAGCGGGGTCTTTAATGCTGTGGCGGTTCGCGGCGATGTCGTGGGCGAGACGTTATTTTACGGACGAGGAGCTGGGCAGGATCCAACATCCAGTGCCGTGCTCAGCGACCTTGCCGAGGCGGCTGCCGCGCTCGGCGCCGGTCCCCTCCCCCGCTGCGGGTTTGCTCTGCACGACCTCTATGGGGGGTGCAAGCCAGTGGGTGAGTCGGTTTCAAAATTTTATCTGCGGCTCGCGGTGGAAGACCGTCCGGGTGTGCTCGCCCAGATTGCGAGCGTGCTCGGCGAAGCCCAGATTGGAATCCTCTCGGTGATCCAACCCGAAGGCGACCAGGCGGATACTGTCCCTCTGGTTCTTACCTTGCACGATGCGCCACACGGCAAAATGATCGAGGCGACGGCATCCCTCGCCGCGCTGTCCTGCGTGAAATCCGAGCCTCTCCTGCTTCACATGGAGTCTTCTTTGTAATGAAACCTCTTCTCCACGACCGCGGCGTCATTGCCCGCTTCAAAGAATTCCTGCCCATCTCGGGGTCCACGCCCGTTGTCTCGCTCAACGAAGGCTCCACGCCGCTGATCCATTCGCCCAAACTCAGCGAACGCACCGGCGCAGAAGTTTATCTAAAATTTGAGGGTCTCAACCCGACCGGCTCGTTCAAAGACCGCGGCATGACGGTCGCTATCTCCAAGGCCATTGAGGGCGGCGCATCGACGGTCATTTGCGCCTCCACCGGCAATACCTCTGCTGCCGCAGCCGCCTATGCTGCCCGCGCTGGAATCCAGTGCGCCGTGATCCTTCCGACCGGAAAAATTGCTTCCGGCAAACTCGTTCAGGCGTTTGTTTATGGGGCAAAAGTCGTCGCCATTCGCGGCAACTTCGATGACGCCCTCCGCCTCGTGCGCGAATTCGGAGGCCTCACCGGGGTCTCGATTGTTAACTCGATCAACCCCGACCGCATCGAAGGCCAGAAGACCGCTGCTTTCGAGATCATTGAAGAACTCGGCGAGGCTCCAGACATCCACATCCTCCCCGTGGGCAACGCCGGCAACATCACCGCCTACTGGCGCGGATACCGCGAATTCCAATCCCTTGGACGCTCGTCCAAGCTGCCGAAAATGGTTGGGTTCCAAGCGGCTGGCTCTGCCCCGATTTTCCACGGCCACCCGGTCGATCCCCACACCGTGGCCACCGCCATCCGCATCGGCAACCCCGCAAGCTGGGAAGGCGCGAAGACCGCTCTCGCAGAATCCGGCGGCACGATTGATATCGTGACCGACGAGCAAATCCTGGATGCCCAGCAGTGGCTGGCCTCCCACGAAGGGATCTTTGTCGAACCCGCCAGCGCCGCAAGCGTGGCAGGATTGCTCAAATGCCATTCCTCCGAAAAATGCCCGACCTGCCCGTTCCCGAGCGGAGGGCGGATCGTGCTGACGGTCACTGGGCACGGACTCAAGGATCCCGATGCGCCGATGAAACACGGGAAGTTTTCTCCCATTGAGGCAGATGCGGACTTGACCGCGGTGCGCCGCGTGCTGGATAAAAACTGACTCTCTTCACCCATGGCATTGATTGTTCAAAAATACGGCGGCACCTCCGTCGGGAATCCTGAAAGAATCCTGAACGTGGCCCGCCGCGTCGTCGAGACCCAGCGCGCCGGCAATTCCGTCGTAGTGGTCGTCTCCGCGATGTCCGGCGTCACCGACAGCCTCATCAAACTCTCCCGCGAAGTCTGCGACTCCCCCAGCGAGCGCGAGATGGATGTCCTGCTCTCGACCGGCGAGCAGACCACGATTGCCCTCACCGCCATGGCGATCCACTCGCTCGGAGCCAAAGCGATCTCGCTCACCGGTGCCCAGGCCGGCATCGTGACCGATGGCATCCACACCAGGGCAAAAATTGCCAACATCACGCCCCGCGAGCTTCGCAAGCACCTCAAAGAAGGGTTGATCTGCATCGTTGCTGGATTCCAAGGCCGCACGATTTCCGGCCACATCACGACGCTCGGACGCGGCGGATCGGATCTCACAGCCATCGCCGTGGCGGCCGCGATCAAAGCCGACAATTGCGAGATCTATACCGACGTGGACGGCGTTTATACGTGCGATCCTCGAGTCGTGCCCACTGCCCGCAAACTCGACACCATCGATTATGACGAGTTGCTCGAAATGGCCAGCTCGGGATCAAAGGTCATGCAGTCGCGCTCGGTCGAATTCGCCAAAAAATTTCGCGTGCCCTTTGAGGTGCGCAGCAGCTTCAACACCAACCGGGGAACCATTGTGAAAGAAGAACCACACGGACTTGAAAACGTCGTCGTCCGCGGCATCAGCATCGAACGCAACCAGGCCAAAGTCACCATCCCGCACGTGCCCGACAAACCCGGCACCGCATCGCGGATCTTTACCGCCCTTTCCGAAGCAAGCGTCATCATCGACGTGATCGTTCAGAATGTCTCGGTGAGCGGCACCACCGACATCTCGTTCACCATGAACGGCGACGAGCTCAAAAAACTCGGCGGCATGATTGATGCCGTCGCGAAGGAAATCGGCGCAGGCACCGTCATCAAACAAAGCGGCGTCGCCAAACTCAGCGTCGTCGGGATCGGTATGCGCTCGCACTCGGGCGTTGCCGCCAAACTTTTCGAATGCCTCGGCGACGGCGGAATCAACATTCAAATGATCTCCACCTCGGAAATCAAAATTGCCGTCATCCTCGAAGAATCCCTCATCGAGAAAGCCGCCAACCTCGCCCACGAAGCCTTCGGACTCAGCGCGTAATCTGCGGTTCCAAAAACTTTTTTTTGGACCCATCCGCGCACTGGCGCAATTCCGCACAAAAAAAAGCACCGGGAATTTCTTCCCGGTGCTTTGTTGAGATTTGCTTCAGTTGAGGATTAGCTGCGACGAAAATCGCGGCCTCCGCCTCCACCGCTGCGTCCGCCACCGCCACCGCCACCGCCACCACGGCGGTCATCGCGGGAGTCGCGGCGCGGTCCGTCGAAACGTCCGCCGCCACCGCCGCCACCGCCGCCACCACCGCCCGGAGGACGGTCTTCACGAGGACGTGCCTCGTTGACGGTCAGGGCACGACCGTCGAGGTCTTTGCCGTGGAATGTAGTGACAGCAGCCTGCGCATCCGCATCGCTGCCCATTGTGACGAACGCGAAACCGCGTGAGCGTCCTGTGAATTTGTCCTGCATCAGCATGACTTCGGAGACCGATCCGCACTGAGAGAAGAGGTCTTGGATGGCGATTTCTGTCGTGTTGAACGAGAGATTGCCGACGTATAGTTTATTACCCATGGTAGTGTTTTTGTTTGGCATTGGGATCGGCGACTGTTCCCGACTACCGGGTTTCAAACCGCCGCCGGAATCTTCCGCTCGGCGCATTCACCAAATCACGACCACATCTGCTATTGCGCTTTTTATCGTTTTTTGGACGTTTGGCAATCAGTTTCTTTGAGAGATTTTATTTCCTGCCATTGACGAAAGGCCCTGTTTTTTTGAAAGTCTCCCTGCGATGCCCCGATTTCAACCCATTTTGGTTCTGATTTTTTTGTTGGCCGTCGGCTCTCTAGGCCAGGCGGAAACGGAAATCCGTGTTCCTTTCAACTTCCAATGGGGGGAGTCCGCCCAGCGCTTGGAAGAGAGCCTGAAAAAAGTGCAAGCCACTGTGGTGGAACGCAAAACTGTGCAGAACCGCAGCGTGCTCGTCGTCGAGGGGATTCCGCAAAAACTTCTGCTACGGGTTCTGTTTTATTTTGATTCCGACTCACTCAACGAGATCGAACTCCACTACGGCGACACCTCATGGGATTCCGTGCAGTATGCGCAATTTTTCGATCAGACCCGGCGGAACATCGACACCCGCTACGGCATGGGCCGCGTCATCGCACGCCAAAAAACCCGCGAAGGCGACATCCTCCAAACCCTCATTGGCTACCAGTGGATCCAGGCCACCACCTCGCTCCAACTCTTCCTCTACACCGCAGAAAAGGGAGCCGACACCTTGCGCGTGCTCAGCCTGCACTACAAGGGCGTGTAGAGCGGCGCACTATCTTTGGGGCATCACCGTTCAGCAGGTTCATGGAAGGATCCCCTTCATTCCACGGAATTCGCGCGTCGTTCGGCTTCAGTCGCCAAAGCAAGCACGGTATTTTTTGCCTCGACCACCGCCTTGTCTTTCAATCCGGCAACGATATTGGTGATCGGAATGCACAGATTTGTGTAGCAGAGCAGGGTGCGGTTGTCTTTGTAAGGCTCGATGCGCAGGGAGCCATCGCTTTTTTTTGCCAGAGGAGACTGGAGCAGTTGCCACGAGACCGTGAAATCATCTCCCTCTTTTTGATAGGTGTTGCGAACGACATAACTCGTCCTTTGAATCACGGGCACCTTCACGGTGTAGCGCACGTCTTTGGACCCATCGGGTCCGGTTTGGATCACCTCAGCCTTCAACAGACCAGGCGTGTAGGACGGAGCTGCATCGTAATCGGTAAAAAGCTTGGCGACAACCGCAGGGGGAGCATTCACCACCCGATACAGACTCAGCTTCGGCCACGGTGCGCCTTCAACCGGAGTGCTCTTCACCACCGTCTGCCCAGCAGCCAGTTCATCCCGCTCGGATTTTGGAACTTCTTTGACAAGGTCCATCGCCGAAACGCAGGAGACCACAAACAGCAGCACGCAAAACGGGGAAACTTTTCTCATGATCATGAAACCTCAAACGCTTTGTGACCCGCAAGGAACCTTCCCGCTACAAAGCTGACGCAAACTCTTCCAAACTCGGACAAGTCACCGCCGAACGATGCAAAGCCTGCAAGCGCGAGGGGTCAGTAATCCTCCCAATTTCCTCCAGAAGACCTTCGGGAATGCGTTCAAAACGAACCTCGAGCACGTCGATAATCGCCGCCTGGCTGGCATATATCTGGCCCTCTTGACGGCCCTCTTGACGGCCCTCTTGACGGCCCTCTTGACGGCCCTCTTGACGGCCTTCTTGACGGCCTTCTTGACGGAATTGCTGTGCGAGTGTCATGGCTTTCTTTTGAAGTTGGCTGTCTTGAATCAACTTCACCCTATCTTCAAAGCCTGATTTGTCAATGTCACCTGCTGCCAAGATAAACCGCAAAATGGTCTCAAATATCTCCGGCGCATCCGAAATGAGCTCATTGTCCCAGATTCACGGTTCTGAATCGGCACCGAAAATAGCAGATCGCTCTCGCTTGCCCGAAACTGCGAATCTACAAATGTGCCCGGCTCCAAGCGCATCCGTTCCCAATCGACTTGCGTGGACAATGCCTGCGGAATTTGCTCCCGCAAGAACGCCGCAGCATTGACCGGATCGCTGAATCCAGCCTTGAACAATTTGTCATGCGGTTGATGCGGTTCGGATTCCATAGCCAAGTTCCAGGGTAAGTAGAGATTTCATCTGAGGCAACGCAACGCTGCATTCAGCATCCAATGGTCCATTTCTTCAATAAGATGGAGTGGACGAGCAGCGGAAAACGGCGTCCAACACGTTTTTGTCTGAGCGGGGGTCGTAGAACACGGTCATGGCGGTTCGGCGTTTGGGGTCGCTCCAGTCTTTCCAATGGATCATGAGAGCCTTTCCGTAGGCCTTGTGTTCGACGGTGGACTTGAGATGTTTTTGAAAGCTGGTTGAAGTGGGAAAGCGGATTCCACAAAACCCGGGAGGGGATCGGCGTCACGGGTGATTGCGAATCGTGCGGAGCAGGATTTTTCGACCTCCCGGAGCAATCCGGGACGACGCACGAGAATGAGATCGAGCGCGGTTTCCAGACGTTCTTCATCGTCTGCGACGTCGGCCATGCCGTGGGATCGAAATTCTGCGGCCAAGCGTTTGAGTAAGTGATTTTGCAGGTCTCGGGGGCTGAGGTATTGCTGTCGGAGGAGGAGTTGCTGGGCTTCCAGCCCGGCTTTTTCCAGGTCGATTCTGGCATGGATGATCGAGCGTTCGTCTTCTTTGATGTTTTCAAAGTGACCGCGATCGATGCGGATGATTTGCACCCGCGTATTTCCACCCACCCGCGTGAGCATGGTGAACGGGCTTGTCTGGCTCAGTTGACTCTTGAGCCGGTTGATTTTCTCGGCTGCGGCTGTGATTCCCTGTTGGCTCTCATGGTCTGCCAGAAACAAGTAGCCATGTTGCAGCAGCGAGGGAAGGTTCCGCCCTTGGAGGCGTTTGTGAACCCGCATGATGCGCCCGACCAATTGGGTTCCAAAATCGGTGTCTCGGATTTTGCGAAGCGAAACTATGCAGAAGGCTCGGGGGGCATCAAATCCGAGGGCGGCAGCCAGTTTGAAAACCGGGGTCGCTGTGATCATCAAACTGTAATCAGGAACCAGAACTTCCCGAAAAAATCCGACGCCCATCGTTTTTGGCCTCATCGTAGAGGCTCTTCGCCCCGCGTATCAAATCGAGCAGATTGTCGATGTAGAGTTGTTGGAATGGCTTGGGAACAATCATTGGACATTGGCCACGCGCTGACGCAACACATCCCGACAAAGATTTTTCTCGGGCTCTTCTTCCGTCGCCTCAGTGTTGGAAATCAGAATGAACTGTCCACGAAACGGTCGTTATAGACGAAGTCGCGATTGCCGGTATTGTAGGGCGGATCGATGACGATGCATTTCACTTGGCCTGCGTAGGCGACGGCCAGTGCTCGGAGGCCGTCAAAGTTGTCCCCTTCGATGACCAGATTGGCGCATTGGCCATTTTCCGAAACGGAAAGATCGGGAACGGGGTCAAGCGCGACGAAGTCCGAGTTGAGAGCACGGTCATGTTCGATGGCATCTCGTTCCCAAACCAGACCGAATCTGCGGCGGTCGCGGGCCTCAAGGAGTTCGACAAGCTGTTCGTTGGTCAGGTCGCGGTAATTTTGTCGGGCCATGAGAAACCGCAAGCGTATTTTCTGAGCTGCCCGGCGTCAAGAATCACCGTCGATTCGAATCAGTCATCAAATCCAATTTTCCACTCGCAAGCCTCGGACTCTTCTGAATTCGCTATCATTGTCGGTCACAAGCGTCAAATTTCGGCTTGAAGCATGGGCAGCGATCCAGAGATCATTTGGTCCGATCAGGGTGCCCGCCGCTTCCAATGCCAAGCGCACTTCGGCATAAGAAGTGTCAATCGGGGATTCCAATGGCAAAATTTCCAAGGCATTGAGCACTTGCTCGCCCTGCTTGCTGAGCCGTTCAGAAGCACGTTTCGCCAATCCAAACCGGATTTCTCCTGCCACGATCTGGTCGATACAAACAGTAAACTCGCCTACCTCTGCGATGCGTTGAGTCACTCGTCCGTGCGGATTCCGAATCAGGTCCGAAACAATGTTGGTATCCAGAAGATACCTGAGCGAACAATTTTCAGGCATTACGGTGTATCCAGTGGCAACTGCCCTTCGTCCACATCGGGAAAGACTTCATCCAGCGTGGTGAGTGTGGCGAGCGTCTCCAGCAGGCCCAGAGGTCTCTCTACAGCTTCCACGATGAGTCGATCTTTCTCCCGCAGAAGCATGACTTCGTCGGCTCGAAACTCAAAATCCTTGGGAATCCGAAGAGCTTGGTTTCTCCCGTTACGAAAAAGATGCGCGCGTCGGATTTGTGGCGAAATGGTTGGAGTGGCTTGATGCATATGTCAAAGCATATGCCACAGATGCTTCGGGGTCTAATCCTTTTTGATCCCTTTTGTATTGAGCGACTATTTCAGCTTCGGAATCCGTTTACGACGTTTTCGTAGATCTCGAAAAGCCGGGAAAAGACCGTGGACCATGAGTATTTGCTGCGGGCTTCGGCACTGGCGCGGAGTCCGGCAGCTTTGAGGTCGAGCGAGAACTTCGAAGAGATGGCATCGGCGAGTGCGGTGGGGGAGTTTTCGGAGGCCCAGAGTTGCTGATCGCTGAAGATGATGCGATCCATGTAGCTGCCCCGAATGCCGACCACGCAGGTCCCGCTGGCCTGGCTCTCCAGTGCGACAAGTCCGAAGGTTTCTTGGACGCCCGGATGAACAAAGAGATCCGCCGCGCGGTAGATGGCGGCCAGTTCGTGCGGATCCGTGCAATACGGCATCCAATGCACGCTGCCCGACTTCTCACGCAACTGCATCACCGAAGGCCGCTGGGTGCCATCGCCCACGCACAGCAAATGGAATTTTCCGGGTGAACGGTCGTGCAGGATCGCATACGCTTGAAACAACGTGCGCACGTTTTTCTCCTGAGCCAACCGCCCGACATAGAGGAGCAGACGGGCAGATTCCGGAATGCCGAGCCGCTGCCGGGTGGCGACGCGGTCGTCTTTTTCCGGAACGAAAACATCGGCATCCACACCTAGATCCACGGTATGCATCCGCTCGACACCCCACGAACCCAGCAGGTCCGAAAGCACAGGACTCGGCACGAACGTACACTCAAACCGGTTGTAAAGCGCCTTCACGTAGCGGCGACAAATGTCATCGGTGATCGAAACCGCAAGCTTCCCAAAAAATTTGGCAACCGTGCGGAAATAAGCTTCGGGAAAATGCGAGTGATAAAATCCGACGACCGGGATTTCGAGTCCGCGTCCGGAGGCGACCGCTTTCCATGCCACTTGGTAAGGGTCGCCGGATTCGATGATGTCGGGCATTTCGCGCTCCAGCACTTCTTCAATGAGGTGGAGCTTGGTGAGTGCTCGATACCGGGAGGTGCGCGAGATCAGCGGGGAGGCAATCGTATAGACACGCGCACGCTCGTCACCGGACTGTCCGGTCGTCTCGCCTGGAACAATCAGCACATGCTGGCAATCCGGTCGATGCTGCCGGATGAATGCGGCCTTCTGCTCGATGTAGCGCCTCACGCCCCCGCTCACCGGGGAATAGAACTGCGTCAAATCGCAGACTTTCAAAGCCCGGTGCGGCGAGGGAGCAAGTGCGGATTCCACAGAATGCGCCTATTCTTTGGATGCCAACCAACGCTCGGCATCAATCGCCGCCGCACAGCCCTGCCCTGCGGCCGTGATCGCCTGACGGTAAACATGATCGGCCACATCGCCGGCCGCAAAGACCCCGGCTACGCCGGTCCCCGTGCCGGATTCTTGGATCAGGTAACCATTCTCATCGGTTGGAAGCACTCCCCGGAAGGCGGCTGTATTCGGCTCATGCCCAATCGCCATGAAAACACATTTGACCTCCAGTTCGCTCTCGGCACCGGTCTTCGTATCCTTAAGGCGCACTCCCCGCACTTCGCCCGCTTCATCGGTGAGAAATCCAATAACCACCGCATTCCACA
>JBBQRY010000042.1:0-11324 GCA_038214335.1 Chthoniobacterales bacterium | reverse complement strand
TGGTTGTTTTTGGATTTATTTGGCGGGTTTGTTGGGGGGGTGTGGGGCGGGGGGTTGGGGGTGTGTTGTTTGGTTGTGTTGGTGGGGTGGGTCGGGGGGGGGGGGGGGGGGGGGCGCGGACGGCCGACGGTGAGTTGTGTGCAGGGGGCACCCGGGAGCGATGCGAGGTCGATCCGTCGGAGGTTCCGGGAGGTGCGGGAATTGGCAGGATGGAGGGCCGCATGGAAATGGCGTCTGCTGGCGGGAATTCGGCTCTCACGATGGGGGCTTCCGCGGTTTGAGAATTCCGATCTGCTGATCGTCGGCAGCAGGGAATCGCGCAAAGTTTTGCTGGAGGGGTATGGGATTCCAGAGCACCGGACGGCCAGCCTGCCGTATCCGATTGACTTGGACATTTTTCGTCCTACCCCGCCGCTGGAGCCGGGGGTCCGTAAGCGGTGTCTGTGGCTCGGGCGGATTGTGCCCCGCAAGCGGCTGGATCTTTTTCTTGATGGCGTGGCGGCGATGGTGGAGAGCGGGCATGACGTCGATGCCACGATTGTGGGAGGATGCGGGTTTGTGGGGGGATACGAAAAACTGATCGACACGTTTCGGTATGCGGATCGCCTGCGATGGATTCCGTCGATCCCCCGCGAATCCGTACCCGCGATGATTTGCGGTCATGATGTGGTTGTGCAGCCGAGTGAAGAGGAGGATTTTGGATCTTCGGTGGCCGAGGCGCAGGCTTGCGGAGTGCCTGTGATTGTGGGTGCGAGCAATGGGAATGCGGACTATCTGGCACCGGGCGATATCCGGCTGGAGACCGACGATCCGCGCGAGCTGGCGGCGGCTTTGCTGAAGATTCTTCGCAGGCAGGAGAGCGGGCGGGAGACATCGCGGGCATTTGCCGAAGCGACGTTTGCGCCGCGTGTTGTGGCTGGCAGGTTTGCGGAGCTGCTGGATGGGGTGGTTTGGAAAGCGGAAAGCTGAAATGGAAAAGCTGAAATGGAAAAGCTGAGAGTGAAAACGGGAGAGCGGAAATGCGAGAGTGGGGAGATCTTGGAGAGAGGGGGAGCGGAGGGCCGGCGGCTGGTGATTTTTTCAAGTTTGCCGGAGGTGGGGGGGCACACAACGACGACACTGAAGCTTTGCGAGATCCTCCGTCCGATGTTTGGTCGGGTCGAGGTGATCGTGAAAGACATTCCGGGGCATGGGTTTTCGCAAGCGGCTTGCAGGCAGTTGGAGTCCATGGGGATTGGTGTCACGCGGTGGGGGGGATTCGTTGGGTCGCTCTGCGGAGCGGTGAAGATGGGGCGTCGTGCGGATGTTTTTCTGACGATTGGGATGCGGCATTTGTCGCCCTTGTTGGCGCTGCTGCTGGGAGCGAGGCGCTCGATTTATTATCATATCACGCATGAACTCAGTCTGCGGACGAGGTGGCAGTTGCGGCTTTATGGGTGTTTTTTTTCCGAGGTGGTTTTTTTGTCGCCGGCTACCGCGCGTCTTTTTTCCGGAAGCGAGGGAGCGGGCGGTCAGGACAGGAGTCTGGCCCTCCAGAAAAAGCTTCCGCGGTGTGCTTTATGGGTGATCCAGCCGACGGAAATTGCGGGATCGGGTGTGGGGGTATTGGAGGGGGGGAATGTTCTGCGGGAGCCGGGCGTGCCCCGCATCGGATTTCTGGGACGACTGACTTTGGATAAGGGGATTGGGATGTTGGCAGAATTTGTGGAGCGGAGTGAAGTGGAGTGCCGGTTGGTGAGTGCTGGACGGGGGGAGTTTGAGGATCGGCTCAGGGCGTATGAGCATTCCATGGCGGAACGATTTGAGTTCCTGGGGGCGTTCCAAGCCGATGAGCGGGGGAAGTTTCTCGAGAAGTTTTTCCGCAAAATCGATTGGCTGTGTGTTCCGAGTTTGGACGACAGGGAGGGGATCCCGAATGTCATTTTTGAGGCGCTGCAATTTGGGGTGCCGGTGCTGGCGACCCGCACGGGCGGGATGCGGTGTTTTGAAATGCCGGAGATGGGACCAGCGGACCGAAGTGTCATTCGGCTGGTGGACCCGGCAGAATTGAGTGTGGCGCTGCGGGAACGGGTTTCTGATTTTTTGCCCGACGCGGCGGTGGCGAGACGATGCCGCGAGTATTTTGAGAGTCGGTTTTCTGATGCTGTGCTTGCGGAAAAGTGGAAAGCGGAAAGCTGACCCCGTGGCCGTGGGGACGGCCCGGGACCCAGGCGGCTCGGGAGGCCGCTCGGGAGACTGCCGACAGGCAGGCCCGCAGGGCCGAGATGAGCGGGAGCGAGCGAGTTAACCCTGCCGCAGGCAGCCCGCAGGGCGACATGAGCCGGAGCGAAGGAGGCAGCGCGGAAGGCGGAAAGCCGCAGCAGAAGAAAGACACTGAGCGTAGGCGTCTTGCCTGCGAACCAGCAACGAACCACGAAGGTTCACGGGCTAGATGCCTGTGAACCTTTTTTTTGTGCTGCATCATTGGCTGGCTGCGGGATCTTGGTGGCCGGCAGAGTTTCGATGATGGTTTCTCGCTGTTGCGGATACACTTTCCTTGAGCCATGCAGCGTGAAATTCCCGCAACTCTTGAGGCCATTGTTCCTACATGCGAGGCCGTGGATGCATTCCTTTCGGATTTCTTCCGAATTTGTTTGCCAGGCCACTGGTGCAGGGATAGATTCTGAGCTTATTCCTCATTTGAGGATTTTCGGGGTGTAGCTTAGCTTGGTAGAGCGCCTGGTTTGGGACCAGGAGGTCGCAGGTTCGAATCCTGTCGCCCCGACCACTTTTTTCCCATTGGACTCTGAGTGGGGGGGTCTGCTAGGTTGCCGGACTTCATGATGCCAGCCCACCTGAGAAAAACGACATGACCGACTTAGATTCCTCCCGACCTCGCCATTTTGAGTTGGCGTTTGCGGCTCAAGGTGTTTATCGCGGAGACCGCTCCGCAGATCATGCTCGATAAAAAATAATTCTTCCAAGGGGGACCACGAATTGACGTGTGGCAAACCAGCCGCTACATATTTCTGCACTGTGATACCATCCTTCGACAAACTCGAGCAAACCTACAACCGTCCGCTTTTTGACCTCATTCATGAGAGTCGGCGGGTGCATCTGGAATTTTGGAACAAAAACGAAGTGCAACTTTGCACGTTGCTGAGCGTGAAAACCGGCGGCTGCAGTGAGGACTGCGGATATTGTGCGCAGAGCGCGCGTTACGACACCGGCTTAGAGCGGGAGACGCTGATGACAACCGAGGAGGTGCTGCCGATTGCACAGATGGCCAAGGCCAATGGCTCGACGCGCTTCTGCATGGGCGCGGCATGGAAGGGTGTGCGCAAGGGAGAGCAGAAATTCGATCAGATGATTCAGACGGTCCGCGAGGTGAGCCGCCTCGGCATGGAAGTCTGTGTGACGCTTGGCCAGATGGGCGATGAAGAAGCCGCCGAGCTCAAAAAAGCAGGGCTGACCGCCTACAACCACAACATTGACACTTCGCCCGAGCATTATTCCCAAGTTGTGACGACGCACACTTTTGAGGATCGCCTGAACACGATTGGCTCGGTTCAGCGTGCGGGTCTGAGTGTTTGCTGCGGCGGCATCATTGGCATGGGCGAATCCATCACCGACCGTCTTCGGATGTTGGAGATTCTCTGCGGGTTTGATCCCACTCCGGAAAGCGTGCCGATCAATTGTCTGATGCCGATGGAAGGCACGCCGCTGGCCAACACGCCGCCGATTGATGTCTTCGAGCTGGTGCGCTTGATTGCGACCTCGCGCATCTTCCTTCCGAAGGCCAAAATCCGCCTGTCCGCCGGTCGCTCGCTGCTTTCCCGTGAAGCACAGGCATTCTGTTTCTATGCGGGTGCCAATTCGATTTTCTACGGTGACAAGCTGCTCACTGCGGGAAATCCTGGAGTGAATGACGACCGGATGCTTCTCGAATCGCTCGGTCTGGAGGCACAAAGTCCGTTTTCCGATCAGCCTCGTCCAGAACTCGAACCTGCCATTGCCGAATGAAAATCAGCATCGGCAGCGACCACGCGGGCTTTGAATACAAAGTTCGGTTTATCGAGCATTTGAAAACCGCCGGGAATGAGGTGACCGACCACGGTACCTGGTCGGCGGAGAGCACGGACTATCCGCTTTTTATCATTCCCGCCGCCGAGGCGGTGGCGCGGGGTGAGGCGGAGCGCGGGATTGTGATCGGAGGATCTGGCAATGGCGAGGCCATCGCGGCCAATAAGGTAAAAGGCATCCGGTGTGCGCTGTGCTGGAATGACGAGACTGCGACGTTTTCGCGTCTGCACAACAATGCCAACGTGCTATCGATTGGCCAACGGATGATCTCCATCGAGATTGCGCTCGAAGTGCTCGATATCTGGCTCAAGACGCCCTTTGAAGGGGGACGCCATGCCCGCCGGATTCGAGAGTTGGATGTCTATGAAAACGGGTGTGGGGTGGATGGAATGAAGGCCGAGTTTGTGTCCGCCGGAGGATTCCCCCACCGGCAATGAAGGCGTCGATGGATTCAGGCGAGGGTTCCGGCATGGATGGGCAGAGTATCTCATCGGCAGCGCCGCGCTCAAGGCTGGAACCATGTTGGATTCCTCTCAGTGATTGAAACATTTCACTTGAATCTGCCTTCTTGCGGCGTATCGGTGGGAAACTTCATTT
Source organism: Chthoniobacterales bacterium (assembly GCA_038214335.1). Taxonomy (GTDB): domain Bacteria; phylum Verrucomicrobiota; class Verrucomicrobiia; order Chthoniobacterales; family Terrimicrobiaceae; genus QYQL01. The sequence goes on along the minus strand of JBBQRY010000042.1, from coordinate 6,665 downwards.
TTCGTGACTTCTCTCCCGCCCTCTACGCCCGACGTTTCCTCTTCTGATCCCAATCCTGAACGCGCCGACCTGCGACCCGCCCATATCAAGGATGCCGTCATCCGTCTGGCGGGAAATTCGCAGGACGGCATTCAGAGTGCCGGAGCATTTCTAGCACGTCTTGCTGGACGCAGTGCGCAGGATGTGATGACCTACATGACGATTCCCTCGACGATTTCCGGGGGGCCATCGATTTTCCAAGTGCGTATCGGCACGGGAGAGGTGCTCTCCGCCGGCGATGAGGCAGACTTTTTGGTGGCTTTTTACCAGCACAGCTACGACGAGCATATTGGGTTCCTGCGTGAAGGCGGCATTCTTTTGTATGACTCGGATAACGTGCAGCCGGACATGGAGGATCGCCGGTTTGTTTATGTCGGCGTGCCGATCACCGGACTCACGGTCGAGGCCCTCGGTGGGACCGCACGTGATAAGGGAAAAAATATTTTCGTTCTGGGTCTCATCGCAAAAATTTTTCACTTGAACGTGGAGAAGCTGCGCAGTCTGATCCGTGAGAAGTTTGCTGGGAAGGAAGAGGGGGTGGTGAGCACGGCGCTGAGTGCCTTCCAAGCCGGCTTTGCGTATCCGGTTGGCAATGTGCTCACCCGGCTTTATCGGTTTGAGGTGGGCGCGGAAGAAGGCGGGACCCCGCAGGTGACAATGGATGGCAACCAGGCCCTCGCTTTCGGACTCCTTGCCGCTGGGGTGCGTTACGGAGCGGGGTATCCGATCACGCCATGGACATCGGTGATGGAAACCCTCCGGCGCGAGCTGCCAAAATATGGCGGGCTTTTCGTGCAGGCCGAGGACGAACTGGGAGCGGTGGCCATGGCCCTTGGATTTTCCTATGCCGGACATCTTGCCGTGACCGGAAGCTCAGGCCCCGGGATTTCGCTCAAGACCGAAGCCATCGGATGGGCCTCGATGGCGGAGATTCCGCTCATCATCATCAATGTCCAGCGCGGCGGTCCCAGCACCGGACTCCCCACAAACGTCGAACAAAGCGACCTGTATCAGGCGATTTTCGGAGGCCATGGGGACAGTCCGCGTGTGGTTCTGGCTCCGCGCACCGTGGAAGACTGCTTTGACATTGCGCTCGAAGCAGGGCGCATTGCTCGGACCTACAGCACGCCCGTGTTCATTCTCAGCGACGCCTCGCTGGCGACCCGCATTGAGGCCTTTGACGAGCCGGATCTCGCGACGCTCATGCAGTCGCCGGATTTGGATCTCTCCCCGCGTTCGCCGGGTTTTCAGCCCTATTCGCTAGAGGGAATCACCCGCCACGCTCCACCCGGAACGGCCTTCCCCGAGGGCAAATACCCGACCGTCACAGGATTGGAACACGACGAATCCGGACACCCGACCGGCAGTCCCCGTCTCCATGCGGAAATGACCGCCAAACGGCGTCGCAAGCTGCAGCAATTGGCCGCCGAGCTTCCGCTGCCAACCATCCACGGCGAGGAGTCCGGCGACACCCTGCTCGTGGGATGGGGTTCGACCTACGGTCCGATTCATGAATCCGTGAGTCTCGCACGCGAGCAAGGATTTCCCTTGAGTGCCATCCATCTCCGCCACCTCCACCCGCTGCCGGATGGGCTGGAATCCATCTTTCAAAGATTTCGACGCATCGTGGTGGTCGAGATGAATGACTGCGGGCTCTACGGCTACGGCCAACTGGCTTCGATCCTACGCGCTCGTTACAGCGACCCGCGCATCACCAGTCACACAAAAACTGACGGACTCACCTACCGCATCCGCGAAATCCTTGAAGCAGTCCTCAACCCATGAGCACCCCACCTCCAGCAGGTTCCGCCACGGAATCCTCCACCCTCACAAAAAAAGCCCTCACCGCCGATCACCCTACATGGTGCCCCGGATGCGGCGACTTCGCAGTGCTGGCCTCGTTTTACAAGATGCTCGAGCGTCGCCAGCTTCCGCACCAAAACATTGTGACCCTTGCCGGCATCGGCTGCTCGTCCCGGTTTCCGTATTTTGTCAACACCCACGGCGTGCATTTCATCCACGGACGCGCGGTGCCGTTTGCGTCCGGCGTGAGTCTCTCTCGCCCGGATATCCACGTGTTTCTTTTCGGAGGCGATGGCGATGGTTTTTCCATCGGCGGCAACCACTTAGAGCATGGAGCCAGGAAAAATATCCGCCTCACCTACGTGATCATGGACAATTTTGTCTATGGCCTCACAAAGAAGCAAACCTCGCCCACCTCACCGATCGGATTCCGCTCAAAAACCGACCCCACAGGTGCCATCGACCAGCCGGTCAATCCGATCAAAAAATTGATTTCTGCCGGTGCCACATTCATCGCACGCACCCACGCCTCACAGGTCAATCACATGATTCAAATGATGGATCGCGCCCACGACCACGATGGATTCTCGGTCGTCGAAATCCTCTCCGAATGCGTCGAGTTTTTTCCAGGAGCATTCGATGCCGCCAACCCGCGCAAGGACGGATCCTTCACCCTCATTGAGGAGAAAAAACGGGATCAAACGCCCGAAGACGAAGCACGTCACGACACCACCGACGAACTCGCGGCCTACCGGCTCGCCGGCCTCCCGTTCCCGGGCCTCTTCGGAGTCTTCTACGAATCCGACCGCCCCACAAAAAATTCCTTGGAGCAGAAATGGATTCAGTCCAGCCGCGAGAAATCCCACCACGCCAGCGATCTGGAACTCCTGCAATCCTCGTTCCAAAGGATGCGGTGAAAACAGATATCGCTCGGGAATAAGGAAAGCAGGAAGAAAGGAAAGTAGATTTTCCGATCTCTGCGTGCATCAATAGTGAAAAACTAACATCTGGTGGCAACTGAAGTGGTCCGCTTTCAGCCTTCCGCTTTTCAAAGCCCTTTCTGAATGATCTCGAATACTTCCGTGTTGTCGCGGAAGCCGGTGAGTTCCTCTGAACCTGGACCAGTGCTCACGGCAATGGCGTCCTCCGCAGTGCCCACGGCCGAGGCGGTCGGGAAGGCGGATGGCTCGGAATGGGAAATCCCATCTGGGGTTGTGGTCTGGCCAGATCCCGGGCCGGTGGACCATGTGAGCGACGGAACTCCTTGGGCGTTGATGCCAAGGATGGCGGCCCCTTTGTCCTGACGGAACGAATAGCCGTTGAGACGTAGTCCTCCGGGGTTCTGGGTACCGGCCACGATGATAAGGGATTTTTCACCGGCGAATTTTCGGGCCAGCGCGACAGCTTGGTCGAGGGCCACAATTTCCTTGAGCGTGCGCTCGCCTTCGTTTTGGGCAGAGGCTTTTCCAGCGAGTCCGGCATCAACAATGAGCAAATAGCCTTTGGGGTTGTATTGGAGAAGCTGAATCGCCTGCTGCACCATTTCCGAGAGCGTGGGCTGCGAAGCCGAGGCCTCAACCTCATCGGCAAACGCCATGGGACCCATGCCGAAGAGGCCAAGGGTTTTGGGCGCCCGCCAGATCGGCGTGTTCTCCATTTCCTGCTTGTTACGAACGATGTCGAACCCCTTGTTGCGCATCTCCAAAATGAGGTTGCGCCCGTCGCGACGCCGCCCATCCTTAAACTCCGGTAAAAAATCCGCCGCTCCGCCTCCAAAGAGGAGGTTGATATCCGGCGACGCCACAAGGTCAAGGCCGATGGTCTCGAAATCCAGTGGGTCCGTCGTGCGGGCAAAAAATGCAGCCGCCGTGGGTCCGGTCAAAGAGGTGTTCGTCACGATCCCCGTGGCGCGTCCGCTTTTTCGGGCTAGCTCGAGCAGAGTCGGGAATGGGGACTTGCCGGCTTCGATGCGAAGACTCCGGTTGTTGGGCTTTTGACCGGTGGCAATGGCTCCCGCTGCGGCGGCGGCGTCGGATACTGCAAAATCATTTGCCTGCGTGCTGAGAAGCGCAAGGTGCGGGAATTTTTCGATCTCCAGCCGGAAATCCGCCCCGCCAGAATAAATCCGCGAGGCCGTAAGCACGGACGGATTCAGGTTGTCGGAAAGAAAGACAATGATCCCAAACGGACGCTGCTTGACCCAGTTCACGTAGAAGAGCCCCCCGAGACCGAGGAATACAAGAAGGCAGACGAGGGCGAGAAGGCGGTTGCGAAATTTTTTGCTCACAGAAAATCATTGTGCGGGATTCTTCGCCCGATCAACAGGAATTTTCTTGCGACCCTCAATCGGTCTGCAAGTAATCATTCCATGAGCACAAAAATTGGCATCATTGGCGCGGGCGGAATGGTTTCTTTTCACATCGCGGGATTCGTCGAAGCGGGGGCGCAGGTGGTGGCGATTGCGGATGTCAATGCGGACGCCGCACACAAGGCCGCCGACCGGTTCGGAATTCCCTCCGCGTATGGGAGTGCCTCCGAAATGCTCAAAGCGCATCCCGAGATCGATGCCGTCAGCGTCATTCTTCCCAACAAATTTCACAAGCCAGTGGCCATCCAAGCACTCCAGGCAGGCAAGCATGTGTTCTGCGAAAAACCACCCGCTCTCAACGCTGCGGAGGTCCAGGAAATGATCGATGCCGCCACCAAGGCAGGCAAGTCGCTCCAATTTAATTTCAACAACCGCGCCCGTCCGAATTGCCAAGCCATGATGGATTATATCCGCGATGGCTCAGTCGGAATGATCAACTCCGCACAGGCCCGCTGGATTCGACGCACCGGGATTCCGGGCTTCGGAGGATGGTTCACAAACAAGGCCCTCTCCGGTGGCGGACCCCTCATCGACCTCCTCCACATGGTGGATCTGGCTTACTATTTTATGGGCTGCCCTAAGCCAGAATACGTTCTTGCTCAGACATTTAATGACTTCATCACCGACAAATCATTCAAGGGACCATGGGGCCTGGCGGATGTTGCAGACGGGGTCACCGATGTCGAAAGCGCGGCACACGGATTCGTCAAATTCCAAACCGGTCAGGTCCTGTCGTTCCAGATTTCATGGGCGGAAATGATCGAACGCGAGGAAGTCTCGGTCGTTTTCCAAGGCAAAAAAGCCGGCGGTGCCGTGCGACGCCTCTTCGGACGCGACGGACTCGACGAAACCTCGGTCGATACCGCCGAAATGTTCCTGCAAGAGCACGGACGCCCCGCCAATCGCCGCCTGATCGTCGAGCCGGATCCCGCCATGGGACGCATCCGCTCGGCAGCCAACTTCATCCGCGCCCTCGAAGGCGTCGAGGCCCCGCTCAATACCCCCGCCCAAGCCCTCTCGCTCATGAAAATCATCGACGCCGCCTACGAATCCTCCGCCACCGGGAAACCGGTTGCGCTGACCTAATGCATTCTTCGCAGAGGCACCTCCGGCCGCCTGCGGCGGAGGTGGGGCGCCCTCGCCCTACTCCCCACCAAGCATGGCTTGCGCATCCAGCCTGACATCCGCACCACCCCCCAAGGTGGCCGAGGCGGCCACCCTCCGGTCCTCGCTCCGCTCGGGAAAATGCGCACCCTCGCTTGGGAATATGGAAAGCAGAAAGGTGGAACTGGCTCGCTCCGCTCGGTGAATCGCTCGACACACTCCAGCCCAGCTCCGGGACCGCCGCTAAGTTTTTTTCATCCTTCATACTTCCCAAGCATCCTTCATACTTCCCAAGCATGACGTCCGATCCACCCCCCTCCTTCCGCGCCCCCGAACTGGAGAGCTCGCGTAAAGGCTCAGATCTTGCGGTCTGCCTCGCCTCATCACATCTCGGATTCCAAGTTCATGCCGGATTCTTAAGCGGATTGCTCGAGGCCGGAATCCGCCCTCACCAGATCAGCGGTGCTTCCTCCGGGGCCTTTGTGGGAGGACTTTTCGCCGCAGGATTTTCTCCCGAGCGCATTCGGGACATCCTTGGCGACCGGGCCATGGCGCGGGCTTTTTGGGAATGGCGTGGGCCCCTGCGCGGACTCGGCATGTTGGCCAACCTCGGCGGATTCACCGGCTTCCTCACCGGCAAGCATGTGCTGCGGTTCCTGCACCAACACATCGGAAACCTCCAGATTGAGGATTGCCCGGTCGCGGAACTCTCGATCGCCGTCACGAACTTGACCAAGCACCGTGCGGAAATCATCCGGCGCGGCCCCCTGAAAGCGTTCCTTGTCGCAAGCTGTGCCGTGCCCTGCATTTTTCGGGCGTTTGAAATCCAAGGCGACCTCTATTGGGACGGTGCCGTCTCGGATTCCACTCCGCTCTCCCACCTCGTCGAAGATCCTCGCATCGGAACCATTCTCGTGCATGTGGTCTCCCACCCGGATCATCCCCCAGAGCAGCGTGCCCGCACGATTTCCGATGCCCTCGGACGTTCCCATCAGATCGTCACCGACCGCATCCTCGAACTCAGCGTCGAAAACGCCCGACTCCGCGGAAAACGCATCCACATCCTCACTAGCGAAGTCCCAAAATTTCGCTTCTGCGCCGCCAAGTCGGTCGATGTCTTCTTCCAAGCCGGGCGCGAAACCGCAAAACGTTGGTCCAGCAATTCTCATTATGACATTTCGGGGGTGGCAAAGCCCCATTCCCTCTCAGCCTGAAACCGTTTGCTTGGCAGGAAGGGTATGGCGCGTTCACAGTAAGCATGTCGCAGATTCCAGCCGTTCGGGCGTATATCGAAAATCAGGAAGAACATCATCGCACCAAATCGTTTCGGGAGGAATACCTCGGGTTTTTG
>JBBQRY010000041.1:0-11442 GCA_038214335.1 Chthoniobacterales bacterium | reverse complement strand
CTGCCCCTTCCATTCCTCACGGTTCGGACTGGCGGACCTCGGATGCCGATGAGCTGGCCAAGCGGCAACTCCGCGCCCGCGAAGAGCGGTTCCAGGTCAAAAATCTCGATGCCGAGCATCCGATCTTTTCGAGTTTTTCGGTCAGTTCCCCGAGCGGCATGACCTACGAGGTTGAGCTTCGCGATCTCGTTTCACGTCATTTTTCCTGCACGTGTACGGATTTTCGGATCAACGGACTTGGCACCTGCAAGCATGTGGAGTCCGTCCTGCTCCAGCTCGCGCGGCGCGAGCGGGCAAACTTCAAAGCTGCCGGGCGCGTGCCGTCGAGGCGCATCGATATCGTGCCCTCCGGAGAAACCCTTGCTGTCGAACGCGGACTGGAGGGTCTTTCGCCCGGACTTCGAAAGCTGTTCGATGCGGAGGGAATTCTCCTGCGCGGCACACGTCCGGAGGAAGCCGTCGCCGCAGCGAGGGCCTCGCGAAATCCGCTTCTGCGCGTCTCGCAGGATGTGTCGCCATGGCTGGAGTCGCGTCATCGCGCGGAAGAACGCATCCTGCTGCGCCGCGATTATGAGACCGGAGTGCGGGACGGACGGCATCCCGAGCACGTGACGCTTTCCCCGCTTTTCCCGTATCAGCGCGAAGGCATGCTGCACCTGGCTTTCGGTGAGCGGGCGATGCTGGCGGATGAAATGGGCTTGGGCAAAACCATCCAAGCTATCGCGGCCTGCGCCCTCCTCCATCACCTCGGCAAGGCTACACGCGTGCTGATCGTGACTCCCGCTTCGCTGAAAGCCGAGTGGGAAGAGCAGATCCGCAGGTTCACCACGCTGCCGCTTCGGCTGATTTTTGGCGGACGCCATGAGCGCGCCCTAGCCTACTCGGATCCGCAGCCGCCATTTTTCACCATCGTCAATTACGAGCAAGTCCTGCCGGACAGCCTCGATATCAACGAACACCTGCGCCCGGACATCGTGGTGCTCGATGAGGCTCAGCGCATCAAGAACTGGTCCACGAAAGTCGCCCAAGCCGTCAAGCGCCTGCAAAGCCGGTATGCGTTTGTGCTCACCGGCACGCCGATTGAAAACCGCATCGACGAACTCCGCTCGCTGGTGGATTTCCTTGATCCAGCGATCCTTGGTCCGCTCTTCCGCTTCAACCGCGAGTTCTACAAAATGGATGGCAAAGGCCGTCCCGAGGAATACCAGAACCTTGCGGTGCTCCGCGACCGCGTGAAGCCGATCCTCCTGCGCCGCCGAAAGATGGAGGTCGAAACCGAGCTTCCCGACCGCACCGACCGGAACCTCTTTGTCCCCCTCACGCCCGCGATGCGTTCGGAGTATTCCGGCTACGAGCAGCAGGTCGCCGAGCTGGTGATGATTTCCAAGCGCCGCGCGCTGACCGCCAAGGAGCAGGACATCCTGATGATCCTGATGAACATGATGCGAATGATTTGCGATTCCCCTTCGATCATCAAAGACAACCCTTGCGATGATTGTCCGAAACTCGAAGAACTCGCACGCGTGCTGGAAGAATCGCTCTCCGACCCAGATGTGAAGGTGATCGTTTTTTCCGAATGGATCGGCATGTTGTCAAAAGTCCGCGCATGGGCGGAAAACGAAGGCGTTGGATTCGCATGGCACACCGGCAGCGTGCCGCAAAAACGCCGCCGCGCCGAAATCCTCATGTTCCGCGACGATCCCGACTGCCGGCTTTTCCTGAGCACTGACTCCGGTGGGGTGGGTCTCAACCTGCAAAATGCCAGCGTCGTCATCAATTGTGACCTGCCGTGGAATCCTGCTAAACTCGAGCAGCGCATTGCCCGCGCCTGGCGGAAAAACCAGCGCCGCCCGGTCACGGTCGTCAACCTTGTTGCCGAGAAGACGATTGAGCACGGCATGCTCGGCAGCCTCGCCACGAAGATGGATCTGGCCAAAGGAGTGCTCGACGGCACCGGCGATCTCACGAAGATCAAGCTCAAGGGCGGCGGCCAGACTTTCCTGAAGCGCCTTGAGCAAATGATGACCGCCGTTCCAGCCGGCACACCTCAGCCGCCTCCACGTCCGAGCGATCCGGCTGCCGCATTTGCCGCCCGGCTCAAAGAATCCCTCGGAGCCCGTCTCGCTCACTGCGACGAGACATGGCTGCCCGGGTCGGACACCCCGGTCCTGCTCACGGTCCTGCGCGAATCGGCATCCACCTACCGCGCCGAAGTCGAACAAACCTTCAAATCCATCCCGTGGTCGGGAGCGGTTCCGACCCTGCAAATCCTCGACACCACAGCATGGGAGGCACTCCAGAACCTTGCCGCTGCCGGATTGATCACGATCCACTCCCGCGCGACGCGCCCACTGCTCGCCACCGAAGGATGCCTCCCGCTCACAGTAGAACAACTCGCCAAGATCTCGGAACTCCGGGCTCTCGCCGCCAAAAAGCGCCAAGCCGCTGCGGCACTCACTGCCGCAGGATTCCCCGAAGAAGCAGTCCCCCTCGAAAACGCTGCTGCTCAATCCGAATCCGAAGCCCAAGCAATTTCAGAAAATAAACCACCCGGAAACGCCTGACGGTGCCATGGGATAGGAACGCCCGCCCTATTCCCCCCTCAAACTTCGTAGCCGATCTTCCCGCCGAAGGCGGCCGGAGGTGGGGCGCCCTCGCCCTACTCCCCATCCAGCGTGACCTCTGCATCACCCCCCCAAAGTGGCCGAGGCGGCCACCCTCCGGTCCTCGCTTCGCTCGGGGAAAGACGTGCATCCGGGCTGTCCGGGCTTGCATCTGGTGCCGTGATCCTATTTACTTTCGCGCGCAATGGTCCCCGAAGTTCCGTATTCCCGAAAAAATCCTTTCCACGCACCTCTCGTCGTCAACCGTCGGCTGACCTCCGAGAGTTCGAACAAGGAAACCCGGCATTTTGAGATTTCGCTGGAAGGGTCAGGGATCCACTATGAGCCCGGCGATGCCTTGGGAATATTTCCCACGAATTCGCCCGAGCTGGTGGAAGAGATTTTGGGAACTCTCGCGCTTTCTGGCGACGAGCCGGTGATCACCTCCGATGGTCATGCGGTCAACCTGCGTGAGGCTCTGCTGCATTATTACATTCTCGGCGAGGCCTCCAAACAGTTTCTTCAAGCCGTTTCGGAAAAAGATTCGTCGGGGAGATTCCTCGCGACCCTGCTGGATCCTGCCGCCAAGGCGGATTTGTCGAATTTCCTCTGGGGCCGGGATGTGCTCGACGTGCTGCGCGAGTTCACTGCCGCAAAGTTCACTGCCGAAGAATTCCTGAAATGCCTGCGCAAACTTCAGCCGCGGTTGTATTCCATTGCCTCCTCGCAAAAAGCGGTGGGGGAATCCGTGCATCTCACCGTGGCCGTCGTTCGCTTTCGAGTGGAACACAGCCAACGCGAGCGCATGGGTGTTTGCTCGACATTTCTAGCCGAGCGGGCGACCGAGGCCCCGGTCTTCATTCACTCCGCAAATTATTTCCGTATGCCCGAGGATCCCGCGGCACCGATGATCATGGTGGGGCCGGGCACGGGCGTGGCGCCCTTCCGGGCCTTCGTCCAGCACCGTCGCGCCACCGGCGCCACGGCACCCGCATGGCTGATCTTCGGCGAACAGCATCGCAGTTCGGATTTTCTGTATCAGGAAGAATGGGATTCCACACTCGCCGATGGTTCGCTCACACGTCTGACGGCCGCCTTTTCGCGGGATCAGGCGGAGAAACTTTACGTGCAACATCGCATGAAGGAGCACGGTGCCGAGCTGTTCGACTGGCTCGAGCGCGGCGCGTATTTCTATGTCTGCGGAGACGCCGCACGTATGGCCAAGGACGTGGATGCCGCCTTGCACCGTGTGGTCGAGACCCATGGCAGACGCTCTGAAGAGGAAGCTCGCGCCTACATCGACGCCATGAAAACCGCCAAGCGCTACCGGAAGGATGTCTATTAATGAACCAGCCATTCACGCACGTTCACTTCCTTGGAATCTGCGGCACCGCCATGGGGTCCGTCGCCGCCGCCTTGCGGGATCGCGGGTTTGTCGTCACCGGACAGGACGCTAAAGTGTATCCGCCGATGTCCACGTTTCTGGAATCTAAGGGCGTCGAAATCATTAGCGGATACGATTCAAAGGATATCCCGGCAGCGGATCTCATCGTCGTTGGCAACGCCATGACCCGTGGCAACCCGGCGGTCGAAGCCGTGCTCAACCGCAAGCTTCCCTACCTGTCGCTTCCGGAAATCTTGAAGCAGCGTTTCCTGCGGGGCCGCCACAACCTCGTGGTCACCGGCACCCATGGAAAAACCACAACCACGTCCCTGCTGGCATGGATCTTTGAATCCGCCGGCCGTGCGCCTGGATACCTCATCGGAGGGATTCCGGCCAATCTCGGCCAAGGTGCCAACCTTCGTGAAAGCAAGTATTTCATCATCGAAGGCGATGAATACGATACCGCGTTTTTCGACAAGCGTTCCAAATTTGTCCACTACCTGCCCGAGCTCGTCATCGTCAACAATATCGAATTCGATCACGCGGACATCTATGCGAACCTTGAGGAGATCAAGACGAGTTTTCGGCGTCTGCTCAACATCGTTCCCTCCGAAGGCATGGTCCTGCTCAATGGCGACGATGCCAACTGCCTCGATGTTGCCCGCTCGTGCCCGGCCCCGATCGTCGAGGTCGGATTCTCCAGCAACTGCGGAAATCAAATCCGCAACATCACACACGGGAAAAATGGCTCGTCCTTCGACCTGTTCGGCGAACGATTCACCATCCCCCTCTCCGGCGATTTCAATATCCGCAATGCCGCCATGGCCGTCTCCGCAGCTCACTTCTACGGCATCACCCCGGACGAAATCCGTCACGCGCTCACGGGGTTCCAAGGCATCCGCCGCCGCCAAGAAGTGCGCGGCGAGGTCGGCGGCATCACGGTCATCGATGATTTCGGACACCACCCCACGGCGATCCGCGAGACGCTGGCCGGACTTCGGGCTAAGTATGGCAATGTCCGAATCTGGGCCATCTTTGAGCCGCGCTCGAATACCACCCGCCGCGCGGTTTTTCAGGAACAACTCCCGCTGGCCTTCGCAGATGCCGATGGCGTCTTTATCGCAGAAGTTGCTCGGCTTGATCAGATTCCAGAAAACGACCGCCTGAACCCCGAACGTGTCGTCTCCGACATCGTGGCAACCGGCAAACCCGCCTTCTACGAACCCAACGCCGACGCCATCGTCGCCCGCCTCGCCCCGCTCGCCGCCCCCGGCGACATCGTCACCGTTTTCTCAAACGGCGGCTTCGACAACATCCACGAAAAACTCCTGAAAAATCTCGGCCAAGGGTGACGCCCATTCGGAGACAAGTATTGCGCAATGCGCATGAAACCTGCTTCATTTCTGGAATGAGTTTGCCATTCGACACGCTTCGCACGTTTGACACCGGTTCTGGAACGATGGGATTTTTCCATTCGCTTCCTGCACTGGAGGAAAAAGGGATCGGTCCGATTTCGAAATTGCCGGTCAGTATCCGGATTGTTCTGGAGTCCGTCCTGCGCAATTGCGACGGAAAAAAAGTTCAGGCGCGGGATGTCGAGGTGCTGGCGAATTGGAATGCCAAGGCCCCGGCCCCGGAAGAGATTCCTTTTGTGGTGGCGCGCATTGTTTTGCAGGATTTTACAGGGGTGCCATTGCTGGTGGATTTGGCAGCGATGCGCAGTGCGGTGAAGTTGCTGGGAGGGGATCCCGCGATCATTGAGCCGCTGGTTCCGGTCGATCTGGTGGTGGATCACTCGGTGCAAGTGGATTTTTACGGATCGTCGGAGGCCCTGCGTCTGAACCTTGAAATGGAGTTCCAGCGCAACCGCGAGCGGTATCAATTTTTGAAATGGGGTCAGCAGGCCTTTGACACGTTCGGCGTCGTGCCTCCGGGGATTGGCATCGTCCACCAGGTCAACCTCGAATACCTCGCCAAGGGCGTGCTCAGCCAGCCTTCGGGAGAGGGCTCGCTTTATTATCCGGACACGCTCGTTGGCACGGATTCCCACACGACGATGATCAACGGACTCGGCGTGGTGGGTTGGGGCGTGGGAGGGATTGAAGCGGAGGCCGGAATGCTCGGCCAGCCGGTGTATTTCCTCACGCCGGAGGTCGTCGGCGTTCATCTGACAGGCCGTCTGGGCGAGGGCGTCACGGCGACCGATCTGGCCCTGCATGTCACCCAGCTTCTGCGCGCTGCGAAGGTCGTCGGAAAATTTGTCGAGTTCTACGGTGAAGGGGCCGCCGGGTTGCCGCTCACCGACCGCGCCACGATTGCCAACATGGCTCCCGAATACGGTGCCACCATGGGCTTCTTCCCGGTGGATTCCGAATCGGTCGCCTACTTGACTTCGACCGGACGCACCGAAGCTCAGTGTCGCGCGTTTGAGAATTATTTCCGCGCGCAAAATCTTTTCGGTATGCCGCAGAAAGGGGACATCGAATACAGCGTCGATATCGACCTCGACCTCTCGACCGTCCGGCCCAGCGTGGCGGGTCCGAAGCGTCCGCAGGATCGCATTAACCTTCCCGACCTCAAATCCACTTTCGGAAATTTGCTCACCAGGACGGTGGCCGAGGGAGGATACGGCAAAGCCGCCGCAGACCTCGGACGCATCGCAAACATTCCGCGCCATAGGCCGCTTCCTGCGGCTGAGGCCGAAATGGTCGCCGAGCGACCCACCCCGGATCCGATCAAAGATTTTCCGAAATCTCCTTTCCATGAGGAACATGCGATGCTGCGTGATGGATCGGTCGTCATTGCCGCTATCACGAGTTGCACGAATACGAGCAATCCGAGCGTGATGTTGGGAGCCGGACTGCTCGCTAAGAAAGCCGTGCTGCGCGGCCTGCGTGTGGATCCTTCGGTCAAGACTTCCTTGGCACCGGGTTCGCGCGTGGTCCAGGACTACCTTGATAAAACCGTCCTCCAACCTTATCTCGACGCGCTCGGCTTCCAGATCGTCGGCTACGGATGCACGACGTGTATTGGAAACTCCGGCCCGCTCAATCCCGAAATCGAATCTGCCATTGTTCAGAATGATCTCGTGACCGCTGCCGTCCTCTCGGGAAACCGGAATTTTGAGGCCCGCATCCACCAAAATATCCGCGCCAACTTCCTCATGTCGCCGCCGCTTGTGGTCGCGTTTGCGCTAGCTGGACGCGTCGATATCGACCTCACGAACGAACCCCTCGGACGCGACAAGGACGGCGTGGATGTTTATTTGAAGGACATCTGGCCCACGCTGGAAGAAATCCGAGAAGCCATGCGTACCTCGCTCAAACCCGAGGTTTTCCAGAAACTTTACACCGGGTTTGCCGACCAAAATCCGAAGTGGAACGAAGTGCCTGCCTCTGTCGGCCAGATCTATGAATGGGACAGCACGAGCACGTATATCCAGGAGCCGCCGTTCTTTATTGGCTTTGGAATGGAAGCCGGAACGATTGCGGACATCGTTGGCGCACGTCCGATGGGGATCTTTGGAGACTCTGTCACCACCGACCACATCTCGCCCGCCGGCGCCATCAAGCCGAGTTCGCCCGCTGGCAAATACCTTGTCGAGAACGGCATAGCCGCATCCGACTTCAACAGTTACGGCAGCCGCCGCGGAAACGACCGCGTGATGACGCGCGGCACCTTCGCGAACGTCCGCATCAAGAACTTGATGATTCCCGCAAAACCCGACGGCACCCGCGTCGAGGGCGGCTTCACAGTCCACCAGCCAACCGGCGAGTTGCTCAGCATCTACGACGCCTGCCAGCGCTACACGGAATCCGGCACGCCGCTCGTCGTCTTTGCCGGGCAGGAATACGGCACCGGCTCCAGCCGCGACTGGGCCGCCAAAGGAACCCGGCTCCTTGGCATCAAGGCGGTCGTCGCCGAAAGCTTCGAGCGTATCCACCGCTCAAACCTCGTCGGCATGGGAGTTCTCCCGCTGCAATTCCCGGAAGGCACAAGCGCAACATCCCTTGGCCTCAACGGCTCAGAGACGTTCGACATCACCGGCCTCAGCGAAACCATCCAGCCCCGGCAGGATGTCACGCTCACCATCCACCGCGCCGATGGCTCCGCGCAATCGCTCGCCGTCCGGCTGCGCATCGACACGCCGATTGAGATCGATTACTACCGCCACGGCGGAATCCTTCCCTTCGTTCTTCGCCAGCTTCTGGCTGCCCAATAGGTTTCCATGGCGCTTCTAAAAGAGAACGCCTACGAGCGATTGGCCAGCGCACGGGAAGCTGGCAGGCTCGCCCATGCCTACCTGATCACAGGACCTTCGGGATCCGGCAAGGAATGGCTGGCCCAGCGCATGGCGGCCCTCGTCTTGGAGACGCATCCGGATTCCGTCGCGGCGCATCCGGATTTCCACACCGTCGGGCCGGAGTCGAAATCCCGCCGTATCGTCATTGGCCAGATGCGCACGATGGATCAAGCCCTCCAAATGAAACCCATGCGCGGCCGCACGAAGGTTGCCATTGTGCATGATGCCGACCGCCTCCAGCCCCAGGCCGCCAATGCGTTTCTCAAAACCCTCGAAGAACCCCCGCAGGGCTGTCACCTTTTCCTCCTTACCGCGCTGCGCAACGCGATCATGGACACGATCATTTCCCGCTGCATCGCCGTCCCCCTTCGCACGGATCAGGCTCGCGCGCTCAGCCAAGGCCAGCAAGCAGTCGTCGAGGCCCTCACGCGCAGCCTCCTTCAATCCGGCGGACCCGATGTTGCCGCCGCGATGCGTTTCACCCGCGTCTTCCAGAAAACAACGGCCGCCATCCGCACCGAGGTCACCGCCACGCTCGAGAACGAACTCAAGCAGCAATTGAAGCACTATCGAGATTCGGCGGATGCCGATTGGGAGGAGTCCCGCGAAGACCAGATCAAGGCTCAAGCCGAGGCCGCCGTCATCCTGGAGCGCGCCAACCTCCTCCAAGCCGCTGGCGAGGTGCTCGCCGCCGCTCTCCGCGCACACCATGTGGCGGATCCCGACTGCCCGGATTCTGTCGCCCGCATTGCGCAATGCAACCCTCCCGCCCAACTGCTCCGCCGCCTCGACGCCCTCGATCGCGTCCGCGACTTGCTGGCCCGCGGGGTGCAGGAACCCCTCGCCCTCGAAGCCGGATTTATTGAAATGATCTCCGCCAAACACTCATGAAACGTCTCGTCATCAAACTCGGAACCGGCGTGCTCTCCCGCGCCGGAGGCCGCGCCCTCGACACCGCCCAATTCCGACGCATCGCCGCCGAAGTCGCCGCCCTCCACGCCGCCGGCACCGCATGCATCCTCGTCAGCAGCGCCGCCATCGCCGCCGGAGTCCGCATGCTCGGCCTGGCTGTCCGCCCCTCCGACCTCCCAGGCAAGCAGGCCTGCGCCGCCGCCGGACAGCCCGAGCTCATGCGCCTTTACGCCGCTTCCTTCCGCACACACGGACTCCATGTGGCCCAACTTCTCCTCACCCACGGCGACATCGACAGCCGGATGCACCGCACGAATGCCCGCAATACCCTCGACCGCCTGCTCGCCTCGGGAACCGTCATTCCCATCATCAACGAAAATGACTCCGTCGCCGTCGAAGAACTCCGCTTCGGCGACAACGACCGCCTCTCCGCCGAAGTGGCCGAACTCCTCGACGCGGATCACCTAGCGATTCTCACCAGCGTGGATGGACTCCAGGACGACCACGGCCATCGCATCCCCGAAGTCCTCGACATCGCCGAAGTCACCCGCCACGTCCGTCCCGACAAAGGCGCGGAATCCGTCGGCGGCATGAAAACCAAACTCGAAGCCGTCCGCCTCGCCCTCGACGCCGGCATCCCCTGCTCGATCCTCGACGGCCGCCAACCCGGCCAGCTCGCCGCTGCCCTCAACGGCGAAGACGTCGGCACACGCTTCCCACTGAAAATCCTCCTTTGAACGGAATTGGCAGATGGTTGCAGATGCGGCTAGAGTGGCGGCCATCATGCGTGTTGCTCGATATTTCATTTTTGGCCTGCCGGTTTTTCTGGTCCTGCTCATTGTGGCCAGCTTTCTGAACTCGGCATTTTTGGCGACGTCCAAGAAGAACGAGATGTCGATCGGAGTGATGGGCGAGCCCTCGAGCCTGAATCCGATCCAGCAGGCGGATGCGGCGGCCTCCGAGGTGGGGGCTCGAATTTTCAATGGATTGCTAAAATACAATGAGAATTTGGAGATCGTGGGTGATCTGGCGAAGTCGTGGGTGCTGAGCCAAACGACGACGGTAGTGTTCAAGGATTCCGCGTCCTCGGCGGCGGCATTGGAACTCGTGAATTCCTGGCGGGCGGAGTGGGAGGGCTGGAAGCTCGAGGTCGTACATCTGGAGGGGAATTTCCTTTTGCTGGAGTTCACCGAACCCGGCATGTCGGCATCCAAGACAATCTTTGAACGGTTTGACGCCGGGACGATCCAGGCCCTGGTGACGATCCGGGCCGAGGTGAAGGATGGGGCGGCAGAGAAGCTGAACGCGTTCCGGGAGGAAAATCCTGCGGCGCGGATTGTTCGAGTCCATGTGGAGAGCGCCAATGCGTTCGAGCTCACATCCGCACCGGAGGTGAAGGAATCGTTGGAATCATGGCTAGCCGCGAAGGGAGGAGGCGAGGTGGTCGTGGGGGATCCTGTGCCGTTTCTGGCGGAGCCGCAGGTGTTGTTCTCGCTGCGCGACCGGGTGCGGTGGCACGATGGCGAACCATTCACCTCGCGCGATGTGGCCTTCACCTACCAGTCGATCATGAACGACGCATTCGCATCGCCCCGCAAACCCGATTTCGATCTCATTCAAAGCGTCGAAACCCCCGGACTCCGCACCGTGCGCGTGACCTACCGGAAGCCCTTTTCCCCCGCGCTCATGAGCTGGATGATGTCGATGCTTCCCGCGCATATCCTTGAGGGAAAGCCGCCGGAGTGGTGGGCGTCGCATTTCAACCGCGCACCCATCGGCACAGGACCCTTCAAATTTGACCAATGGAAGACCAACGAATTCATTCGAGTGGTTCGGAATCCTGATTACTTCGAGTCTGCGGGTCCATGGCTGGATGCCATTGTTTTCCGCTCCCTGCCCGATCAGCTCTCGCTGCGTCTGGCGTTTGAGACCCGCCAGGTGGATTTTTGGTCAGCGGAACCTTGGACGGTTGCCACCTTCCAGAAAGATCCGCGATTCGATGTCTTTTCCTCGCCGTCGAGTTCCTATACCTACATCGGCTGGAACCTGAAGCGACCGCTCTTTCAAGACCAGCGCGTCCGCCAAGCGCTAGCCCATGCCGTGGATATTCCGGCCATGGTGAAGTATATCCTTTACGGCTTCGGACTGCAGAGCACCGGAATCTTTACCCCGCAAATGTGGTTCTTTAATCCCGATGTCGTGCCTTTCGCCTACGATCCCGACAAGGCCCGCGCCCTGCT
>JBBQRY010000040.1:0-11804 GCA_038214335.1 Chthoniobacterales bacterium | reverse complement strand
GTTGGTATAATCCAAGCGGCCAGCCCCAATTGATGAGTGCGAGGGTGGGCTTCTGAGCCTTCACCGCCGGGGGTTGCTGGAGTTGCCGCTTTCATTGAAGTCCAATGGGAACGGGCGTCGGCAACCACTTGCAACCTCAGCCGGTGATCCTCAACGCCCGATTACAGCGGGAGCGGGACAGTTGGCCCCCTTGTCCTTTGAGCGTGTTGAAGGGCGCACTGCGGCGTCTCGTCTCTGGAACGAGTTGATCCAACGCTACCACTACCTGGGGTACACGCCGATGTCCGGTGCCCAGTTGCGCTACTTTGTGCGTGGGAATGATGGGCGGGAACTGGCACTGTTGGGATTCGGCGCGGCGGCATGGAGGCTGGCCGAGCGGGATCGATTCATCGGGTGGGACACCTCCCAGAGAGAGGCGCGGCTTTGCCATGTGGTCAATAATTCCCGGTTTCTCATCCTGCCGTGGGTTCGCTCGCCCAACCGATACGGGTCCTCCGACTCTGGGCTTGCGTTTGGGGCTGGAAAAAAAGGCGGTTGGGGGCATGGTGTGCGGATGATTGTTTCTGTTCCATGGGGGGAGGCTGCTTATGACGTTCACGTGGGAGGCGGGTTGTTGGATCGTGTGGGGGAGTTGGCGGCGGGGGTGGTGAAGGTTGGGCGGTGCGCGTTGATCTCGGATTCGCGGGTGGCGGAGCTGCATGGGGACCGATTGGAGCGGGGGTTGGTGGCGGCGGGATTTGCGATGACGCGGCTGGTGGTGCCTCATGGGGAGAGGTCGAAGTCGTTGGAGGTGGCGGGGGGATTGTGTGAGGGAATGATTGAAGCGGGGCTGGACCGTTCGTCTTGCGTGTTTGCCTTGGGAGGCGGCGTGGTGGGAGATCTGGCCGGGTTTGTCGCGGCGATTTACTATCGGGGAATTCCCTTTGTGCAGGTGCCGACGACGATTGTGGCGCAGGTCGATAGCTCGGTGGGAGGGAAGACCGGGGTGAATGCGGTGGGCGGAAAAAACCTGATCGGGGCGTTTCACCAGCCGAAGTTGGTGGTGGCGGATACCGATTCGCTGGCGACGCTTCCGGACCGCGAGCGGAACCAAGGGTATGCGGAGGTGATCAAACATGCGGCGATTCGGGATTTTGCGATGCTTGATGAGATGGAGGATTTGCCTGCGCTCATGGCGCGAAATGTGGCGATCAAGGCAGCCATTGTAGCGGAGGATGTGTTTGAGACGAAGGGGCTGCGGGCGCTCCTGAATTTCGGGCACACGATTGGGCATGGGATTGAAAATGCGGCGGGGTATGGACGGTTCTTACACGGGGAGGCGATTTCGCTGGGAATCGTCGCGGCCACGCGGCTCTCGGTGAAAAAAGCGGGTCTCGACCCGGCGGTGCAAGACCGGATTTTTTCCGCCCTGGCAAAATATGCCCTGCCGATGGTGTTGCCGGAGGAGGTCGGGACGGCGGACATCATGACGGCGTTGCGGACCGACAAAAAATTTGCGTCCGGGGCGATTCGGTTTGTCCTGCTTCGGGCGGCAGGGGAGGCATTTGTCTCTGGGGAGGTGAGCGAGGCGGATATTTTGGGGGCGATTGAGGGGTTGAGAAATCCTGTCGATTGCGCTTGACCGTGGCGGACGGCAGGGGAAGCCTCGCCCGCGTGGCAAAGAGGGAGACAACGGCATCTGGGGCGGATTTCCGCACATGGAACGAGACGTTCGGGGACGATGGTGCCCCGCGCGAGATGTATCGTCCGTTGTTTGATCGGCTGGACCGCATGCCATTGGCCACGACCCGTGCGCTCGACGATCGGCTGGAGGCCACGATGCGCGAGATGGGGGTCACCTTTGACATCGTGCGGGATCGTCCGTGGGGACGGCGTCCGTGGTTTTGTGATTTGCTGCCGCAGATCTTTACGCCCGAGGAATGGCAGCCGCTGGTGGCCGGGATCAAGCAACGGCTGCGCGCGTTCGAGTTGTTCCTGCAGGATGTTTACTCGAAGAAGCGGATTTTTCGGATGGACGATATGCCGGTGCAGCCAGTGCTAGGCAGCGCGTTTTTCCGTCATGCGGCCGCGAGTCTGACTCCCCCGCGCGGAGCTTACCTGCACTTGAGCGGGATTTGCATCAGCCGCATGCCGAGTGGGGAGCTGGCCGTGAAGCACCATTATTTCAGCAACGCATCGGGCATGTCCTACATGATCCAGAACCGCCGTGCGCTGGCTCGGGTGATTCCGCAATCTTTTCAAGAGACATCGATTCACTCGATCTCGGATGCATCGACGGACATTTTGGAAATGTTGCGGGGGCTGACAGATTCCACGGATCCGACGGTCGTCTTGTTGTCACCGGGACCGGGCAGCGCGGTGTATTCCGAGCACAGCTTCCTTGCGCGGAGGATGGGAATCCCGCTCGTGCAGGGAGGCGATCTGCTGGTGCTCAACGATGCGGTGTATCTCAAGACGGTGTCCGGCCTAGAGAAGGTCGAGATCATTTACAGTCGGGTTTCCGACGAGTGGCTCGACCCACTGGCATTTCGGCGGGATTCGTTGCTGGGGGTTGCGGGGTTGGCGCACTGCATTCGTAAAGGCACGGTGGTGGTGGTGAATGCCATTGGGTCGCAGCTTGCCGACGACCGCGCTCTGCTCCCGCTGGTGGGAAACCTGACCCGTCATTACCTTGGCGAACGCCCGCTCCTGAAAAGCGTGCCGACCTACTGGCTGGGCGATATCGACCAGCGCGAGCTCGTGTTGTCGGATCTCGAAAATTTCACGATTCGTCCGCTTTATGGAGAGCGGATTTTTTTGGGCGGAGACGGGAGCCATCCGAGTGCGGAGCAGATTGCGGAAATGCGAGCAATGATCCTGCAAAATGCATCGCAGTTCGTCGCGCAACCACAGGCTTGTGATGCGCTGGCGGTGAGTTTTCAGGATGGACGGCGGGCGATCCGACGCCAGGATCACATCCTTTTTGCACTGCGTCAGGCCGATGGGGATTACGATATTTTTCCTGGAGCGCTCACGCGGGTGGCGACCGACGAGTCGCCATTCACGGCATCCGAACTCGGGGGCGGGAGCAAGGACACATGGGTGCAGGTGGGTGCTACGGAATCGTCGAACGAACGGGTTTCCCAGCGCGGTGTGGAGTCCGCTCCCCCGCAGCAATACGTCACCAGCCGGGTGGCGGAGGCATTTTATTGGATCGGTCGCTATCTGGAGCGGGCTTACAGTCTGGCGGGAATGGTCGGGGTGATCGAGTCGCTGGAACTGGAGGAACTCAATCCCACCGAGCGAACCCATTATCGTCCGATCTGGAATAAAATCCTTCCCCTGCTTGAGGGCGGCGGAGCACCCAGCCGAAGGACCCTTTCCCATGCGGTTGGGCGCTACCGGCTCACGCTCGACATCGACGAACCGGGGTCGGTCGTCAGCGCGATCCTGCGAGCGGCCGCCAATGCCGAGAGCGTGCTGGAAACCCTGAGCCTTGAAGCATGGGGCGTGCTCAGCCTGCTGCGCGACCGGTTCCAGAGATCGAGGTTCCGCCCCGAAGCGCCGACGGACTCGCAAACCCAGTCCAGCCGGAAACTCTGCGAATTTGCACGCGCCATGATTCCGCAATTTTTTGGAACGGCGGAATCCACGATGCTGGCTGACGGCGGTTGGAAGTTCTGCGAGATCGGCCAACTCATCGAACGCGCGGCGATCACCGCTAATGCCATCAACTCGATTTCCGACACGCTGCTCCAGCCATCCGACTCCGGCAAACACGAGCACGCAATGGAAATCCGGCTTTCGGCCTTCCTTCGTATGTTGAACAGCCGGGATGTTTACCGCAGGGTTTACCAGATGCGCATCGAACCCGCGCCCCTCCTGGATTTGCTTTGGAAAAATCCGGTGGCACCACGCAGCGTGTCGCGCTGCCTGAAGGGTTGCGCGGCGCGCATTGCCGAGAGCGACGACATCCGGTCGCCGGCCACCGGGCGTTCTATTGCAGCCATTGAGGCGCTGATTGCCACGATCCAGGGAACGGACTGGGACCAACTCGTCCGCACGCCCGCACGTGATCCGCGCAAGCTGCCGCTTCAGGTTCAGAGCGACGCGCTTCTCGCACGAGTCAGCGGATTGCACGATTTGATCGCCGACGGATTTCTCAATCACCAGGTCCACATGCGCCACGAAACCCAGTCGTTGTTCTCGTAGCGCAAACCACCATGCTCTTCGACGTTGTTCATCTCACCGATTACCGCTACAGCGATCCTGTGAGCGAAGCCTATATTGAGGCGCGCCTGACTCCGCCCCAACGCAAAGAACAGGAAATCCTTGCGCACACGATTGATTTTGCGCCGCCAGCTGGAACCTCGGAATACGAAGACTATTTCGGAAATGCGGTCACGTTTTATGCGATGACCCTGCGCCATGAGCGGCTAGCCATCACGAACCGAATGACCGTGCGCACGCATCCGCCCGAACGCCCCGTCGAGGCGCTTGCGCTCACGGTGGCCGAAGCCCGGCAGATTCTGGCCTCGGCGCTGACGGATATTTTTGATTACCTCCAGCCGACGCAGGCCGTTCCGAAGGGAGCAGCTTCGACCGAGTGGTCGCGGCAATACCTTGGGGGACGGATGCCGTTGGGAGAAGCTCTCGTGGCCCTGAACCGGGCGATTTTCACCAGTTTCAAATACAAACCCGGTGCCACCGAGCTGAATACTCCGCTCACGAAGGTCTGGAAATCCCGCCAAGGGGTCTGTCAGGATTTTGCGCATGTGATGCTGAGTGTGCTGCGAACCGCCGGCCTGCCCGCGCGCTATGTGTGCGGATACATCGAAACCGATGCGCCGCCGGCGCGCGAAGGAAGCCGCCTTGTGGGATCGGTGGCCACGCACGCATGGGTCGAGGTCCTGGTCCCCGGCCTGCAATGGGTCGCGCTGGATCCGACCAACGACCAGTGGTGCGGGGAGCGTCACATCACGGTGGCGCTCGGACGCGATTTCGAGGATGCCGCACCCGTGCGCGGAACATTCAAGGGCGCAGGCACCCAGAACATGAACGTGCGGGTCACCATGAAGCGCCTTCAAGAAAAACGATGAACCTCTCAATCCACTACGAAGCCGTCTATACCTACGAACGCGCAGCCTCGCTCTCGCCACATGTCGTCCGCGTGTTTCCACGCATGGACATCTTCGTGCATGTTGCGAAGGCCGTCTTCACCACCGCTCCGACGGCCGATGTCCAATGGCGGCGCGATCTTTTCGACAACCAGGTGGCCACCTGCTTTTTTCCCGAGCTGCTGAGCGAACTTCCGATTCGTCTCGAAATGGAGATCGAGGTGAAAGAGCGGAATCCGTTTCACTTCCTGTTGGATTCGGGCGGACTCCATTTGCCTTGCAAATACACGGCACAGGAAGAAGTCCTTCTCGCGCCATTCCTGCGCTGTGGCAAGCACTTTCCCTTGCCTGCCCCGCTCGTGAGCGATGTGCCACGTCCGACGATGGAGACCCTTGTCACGCTGCTGCAGTGGGTGCATGAGAATCTCGCTTACGAGCGCCGGGATGAGGGCGATCCTTTTACGCCCGAAGAAACCCTGCGCCGCGAAGCCGGTTCCTGCCGGGATTTCGGACCGTTTTTTGCCGAGGTGTTGCGCCG
Source organism: Chthoniobacterales bacterium (assembly GCA_038214335.1). GTDB lineage: Bacteria > Verrucomicrobiota > Verrucomicrobiia > Chthoniobacterales > Terrimicrobiaceae > QYQL01. The sequence continues at coordinate 6,170 of JBBQRY010000040.1, read as the reverse complement.
CAATGGGGTGGCCACGCGGCTGGCCAGCGGGTTTGTTTGGGAGGGCGACCGGGCGGACGAGGATCGGCGGTCGGAAAGCGCCCTTCACGCCTGGGTGGAGGCCTATCTGCCGGGTGCCGGATGGCTCGGGATGGACCCCACGAACGGCGTGCTCTCTGACCATCATTTTGTGACCACCGCGGTCGGACTCGAACACAGCGACATCGCACCGGTGGTCGGCACATATTTTGCTCGTTCGTCCATAGCCAGTTCGCTGGCCACAAAACTAGAGGTTCAAAAATTATGAAGCAATGGATGTTGAAGGCTGGGCAAAAATGCGATGAGGTTTTCCTGCGGAACGAGGTAGAAATGACGCTCGGCGGAGAGCCGACATTTGTGCCCGTGGAGCCCGTCGGAGCCGAATGGAGCTATGCGGCCGTTGGTCCCACGAAGCTCCTCTACGCGCGCGCCCTCGCATTTCGCCTGCTCGAAGATCATCTGCCCGGCGGGGTGGATTTTTTCTCTCCCGGCAAATCGTATCCCGGCGAGGTCAATCCCCGGTGGGCGATCCGCCTCCTGGCCAACCGCGATGGCACACCGATTTTTCCGCTGCGGTCCGCCGGGGCCGTGAGCGCCGACGCTCTGGCCAGCTTGCGCAAACACATCGCAAAAGGGCTTGGGGTGAAGCCGCGATGGAAGTGCATTCCAGATCCTCAGGAGGAATCCGCACAAGTTTGGGCGCTCTTGGTGGATGCCGAAGACGACGCGTGGGAGTCCTTTGAATGGCCGGCGGGTGCCCGCCTGCGGCTCACCTCAGCACCGGGTCCGGCCGGACTCCGCCTGCCGCTCCATGTGCTTGCGGAAAAGATCCCGCGCCGTGCGCTCACGCTCGAATGGCGAGCGAACCAACTGGCCATTTTCCTGCCGCCCGTGGTGCAATCGCCTTTTGTCAAATTGCTGGCCGTGCTGGGGGAATCCCTGCGGCATTCCGGGATTGGGTCCGTGGAGATGCAGGGATACGTGCCGACAGATGAGGCACTGCTTTGGACGCAAGTTGGACTCACCGCCGATCCCGGTGTGCTCGAAGTCAACCTTCCCGCCTGCGCGAGTTGGGAGCACTACAACACGTGGGTCCATGCCGTGACGGATGGAGCGGAAGCCGTTGGGCTGCGGTCGTGGAAAATCTTTTCGCCCAAGGGGCATCCCGAAGGCAGCGGCGGGGGCAATCACCTCCTCTGGGGCGGACCGACCATCGAGCGGAATCCGTTTTTTTCGCGACCCGGCTGGATGGCATCCCTCCTCAGGTATTGGCAGCACCATCCCTCGCTGGCCTACCTGTTCACCGGATGCTACGTGGGCGCATCTTCCCAAGCACCACGCGCCGACGAATCCGCCCGCGACCGCTACGACCTGGAGCTGGCATTGGCTTTTTTGGAGTCCTTGCCCAAAGGCGATCACAGGCATCTCATCGGAGAAACCCTGCGCCACCTCCAGACCGATGTCACCGGCAACTCCCACCGCAGCGAGATCAGTCTCGACAAGTTTTGGAATGCGGGATGGCCCTCCGGGATGCTCGGTCTCTTGGAATTCCGCGCCATTGAATCCCTTCCAACCCCCGAGTGGATGGGCGCAGTTGCTCTGCTCTGGAGCGGGTTGGCGGCATGGCTTCTGGAGCATCCGTTCCGTCACCGCCTCCACGAATTCTCTCACGACCTGCATGACCGGTTTTTCCTGCCCACCATCCTGTGGCGCGATCTTCAGCACGTGCTCAAGGACCTGCGCGGTGGCGGGTTCGATCTCGATGAAAAATTGTTCCATCAAATCTGGAGCTGGAAATTTCCCGAAGTGCTCGCCTTCCGCGAAGGCGACGCCCGGTTCACGATCCGCAAAGCCCATGAGAGCTGGCCACTGCTTTGTGAGACGCCAGTCGATGGAGGAACGACCAGCCGGTTTGTCGATACCTCGATGGAACGCCTCGAGCTCCTTGCCAACCGCGCCTTCGCAGAATCTTTCGATCTCCGCGCCGCCAACCGTCCGCTGACTCTCAAAAGAATCGACAAGGATACCTTCCTGTGCGGCCTGCGCTTCCGCCGCACGAACCTGCATCCCTCGCTGCATCCCGGACTGCCCCCGCAGATGCCGATGGAGATTTCTGTGCATTCCGCTGAAACAACCCACCGGTTCGTCTTGCGCGAGAACGATGCGGCCTTCCATCCGCTCCGCACGAAACGCGACATCAAACCGCCCGGCGAGAGCTGCAAAACCTCGACCGGACGGGGTGACTTCACTTACGATTTGCGAATTCCATGATCAAATCCATCTTCCTCATCCTGCTTTCCACGGTCCTTCTGGCTAGTGCGCCGCTCCTCCGGGCTGATCCCGCCGCCGAAGAAATTCTCCGCGCCGCGCGGACGAATCCGCTAGGTCAGCCGATGGTTCTCAATGCCCAGCTTCGCGCCAACGCGAAGAAGCTGCCCTTTCAGATCATCGTCCGCGACGAAAAAATCACCTACGCGTTTGCCAATCCAGCGCAAGAAATCGTCCTCGGACTCAGAGACGAATCCTCGACGCTCGAAGAGCGCAAGGGCGGGCGTACGCAACCGGTTGCACCTGCCCGTTACGATGACAATGTGCGGGGCGGACTTCTCACCTACGAGGATTTGGCAATGCGGTTTCTGTATTGGAAAAACCCCGAGCTGCTCGGCGAAGAAAAAGTCGGCCCTCGCATGGCCTACCACTTGGAAATCAAAGCCCCGCCGACCGGCAGCGAATATGGAGCCGTCCGGATCTGGGTCGAAAAATCCAGCGGAGCACTCATGAAAATCGAAGGCTACGACCGCCAAGGACGCCTCTCCAAAAAATTCTCCGTCCTCTCCGTCCAAAAAATCGACGGCCAATACATGCTGAAATCGATGAGCGTCGAGCGGATCGATCCAGCATCCGGCAAAGCCGTTCTGCGGACATATTTGGAGATCCTCGGAAAAGCAGAGCCGCAAGGGTAGCTTTGAGAACTTAGGCAACAGACAAAATAATATCAGTCTTGTCATTGGAAATGATGCAACAGATGACATGTTGGCGCATATGGCAATGGGGAATCAAGAACTGACGAAGCAAATCGCGGATCGGATCAGGCAAGTGCGGCTCGCTCATAATTGGAGCCAGAAAGAGGTCGCCGCACGCTCTGAGGTTCCGATTGCGACTTACCGGCTTTTTGAAACCACAGGCCGGATCAGTCTCGAAAGGCTCCTGCGCGTGGCGACGGCTCTGCATCGCGTTCGAGACTTCGAGAACCTTCTTGCCCCGCTGCCAATCCGGTCCATCGACGATCTGGTGGACAAGCGGCCCGTGCGGAAGCGGGGCCGGAGCGTCACCGTATGATCCTCTCTGTCTTCATCGGAAATGATCGGGTCGGAAGGCTTGCTGACAGCCCGGATGGATCAGGGCGCATCTTCTTTGAATACGATCCGTCTTGGCAGCAGAAGGGGATCGAACTCTCGCCGTTCTTTCTCCCGTCTTCGCTCTCCGGACCGACAGGCTTTGACTTTCCGGCAAACTTTCGACGCTCCCGCCTGGACACAAAGATTCCAAGCAGGCGGGCCGGGGCGAATACGCATTCTCGCTCATGGCGCGAGCGGCTGGCGTCAGTATGCCGGAGACACGCCTCTTCCCCGTGCAATACGCTAAAGGAGAGCGCGGGCTTTTCGGGATCAGGCGGTTTGATCGGGGAGTTGACGGTTCCCGCATCCACATGCAGACCTGCGCCGCCTTGCGACACATCATGCCGATTCGCGGCGCGGGCAGCTACGAGGGGATCGCTCGCGACACGCTGGAAATCACCGGAGATCGCCGCGATGTCATCGAACTGTTCCGCCGCTGCGCGTTCAATGTCATGGCTGGCAACAGCGACGACCACCTCAAGAATTTCAGCTTCCTCATGGGGGCGGATGGAATCTGGCGATTGTCTCCGGCTTACGACCTGACGCCCAGCGACGGGCCGCAGATCGGGAATAGATCGATGCCGATTTCGGTGCCGGATAGGCGGGAAGAACACCGAACATTCAACATTCGAGGTATTCGTCGGCCCGGGGAATAGCTCCCGTTATTTTGAACTCCATGAATGAACCACTTCAGACTTCGGGGGCAAAGAGCGAAAGATAGTTACTTGAGAGTCCGGTCTTCTCTTACCCGGTTCAACACCATCTCTTCTCCGTGAATCTCTGTCTCCATCGCCCGCAAGGCAAGGAAGACATCCCATGTGAAATATACGAGCGAAACCACCAACGCAAAAATACTCGCGCAAAAGAGCCCGGCGACAATGAGCCCAGCATCCAGTTCAGCGGAACTCAGAACAAAAAGCGCAAGGATCAGCACCGCCGTCAGGAAGATACAAATCGAACACGACATGATTGCCGAGCGAATCAGTCGGCATCGGTGCAGCAGAATCTCCATCTGCACCTCAATATTCTTCAACCGAGCTGCCGATCCCTGCGCCCGCTCACGTGCCAAAAGCCTCGCCCGATCAATCGCCCGGCCCAGCCGGTTAGACATGCTCAAAATCAAAAGCCCGCAGGCCGAAATAATAATCGCCGGGCTGACAGACAGTTGAAGAATCGTGGTCGCATGGGTCAGAGTCATAAGGTGCCCAGTTTCAGGTTTGACCCGCACAAGTGCAAGCTGCGTTTGTGCCACCTCATGCGCGGGGGTGCCTCCCCGAAAAGTGCAAACACTGACAGGCCGAGGGAAGGGGACAGGAATGTCGCCTCGCCTTGGATGCACTAGTCGGGCACCTCATGCGCTGGGGTTGGTGACATGCTGGTGAGCCTTCTTCCCTGCATCGCTCTCAGCACCATTCCGTGCCTGGTTTGCTTTTCTACAAGCTTCCCCTTTGGCAGCGTGATACACTGCGCGCTATGGAAGTCCTAAAGCCTAAGGCGAAATCGAAGGTTCGTGTCCGTATCGCCATGCCGGAAGATGTGCCAGCAATGGTGGCACTCAATCGCGCCGCTTATCCGCAGATGGCAATCGAAAACATTGTTTGGGAGGCCGTCCACCTGCGCTCCCACATGCGCGTGTTTCCGGAGGGCCAAATGGTCGTCTGCATTCGCGGAAAAATCGTTGGTGCCTGCGCTTCCCTCATCGTGAACCTTGGCCCCGATCCGCTGCGTCAGCACACGTGGGCAGGCATCACGGACAGCGGATTTTTCACGAATCACAATCCGCAGGGAGACACCCTCTATGGGGCAGACGTCTATGTCCACCCGGAGGCGCGCGGCCTCGGTGCGGGGGCGGCACTGTATGAAGCACGACGGGCCCTTTGTAAGCGGCTGAACCTGCGGCGGATCTTGGCCGGAGGACGGCTCTGGAATTACACCGACCATGAGGGCGAGTGCTCACCGGAGGAATACATTGAGCGGGTAAAAAACGGGGAGATTCGCGACCTTGTGCTGTCGTTTCAACTGCGGGAAGGCTTTCAGGTGCGCGGGCTTTTGCGGCATTATCTGCGCGATCCCCGCAGCAAAAACAACGCGAGCCTCATCGAGTGGCTCAACCCGGATTTCAAAGCGCGCAAGCACGGTCCGCGCAAAGTGCGCGTCTCGTGCATCCAGTATCAGATGCGCAAGGTGCGATCGTTCGAGGAGTTCGCGACCCAGGTCACGTATTTCGTGGATATCGCCGCCGATTACCAATCCGACTTTGTGCTGCTCCCCGAGCTTTTTACCGTCCAGTTGCTCTCTCAGACGATGACACTCTCGCCCCAGGAGGGAATGCGAAAGCTGGCGGCTTACGCGCCGCGGGTGCGCAAGTTGCTCTCCTCGCTTGCGGTCCGCTACGGCGTGACCCTGATCGGCGGAAGCCAACCCGTCGTCGTTGGCGACCGGTTGATCAACTCCTGCCCGGTCTGCCTCCCCGATGGACGCGTGATCGAGCAGCCTAAACTCCACGTCACCCCGAACGAACGCAAATGGTGGGGAATCTCCGGCGGCGACTCGCTCTTCGTCATCGATGCCCCCGCCGGACGCATCGGCGTGCTGATTTGCTACGATTCCGAATTTCCCGAACTCGCCCGCTACCTTGCCGACCAAGGCGTCGAAATTCTTTTCGTCCCTTTTTGCACCGACAACAGGCAGAGCTATTTCCGAGTGCGCTACTGTTGCCATGCACGAGCCATCGAAAACCAAATCTATGTCGCC
>JBBQRY010000039.1:0-11852 GCA_038214335.1 Chthoniobacterales bacterium | reverse complement strand
GTATGCCCTCATAAGGTCGCGGGGATGTCTAACTCGCGAGCGGAGCATTTCTGGAAACGCCGAGCCCGCATTCTTTGCCTCAGACATAATGCTGCCGTCTGGCTGTCGGGATGGCTTCCGGTTGTCCTGATGTCCGCCGTGGCGGCCGCCTGCGGGATTCTTTTTCTGCGCCAGCACGAGGCGTCCTTAGACATTGTATGGAAGGGACTGGTCGGCATCCTCGTCGTGGGAGCAGTTGCTGTCCTCCTGGTGCGGAGGAAGGCATATTTCCAAATGTCCGACGGCTTGGTCCGTCTGGACGCGATCCTCAAGCTGAACAGCCGGCTCACCGCAGCGGAAGCTGGTGTGGGAGCATGGCCGGAGCCGGTGTCAGCGGTGCGGGATCGCTGGCAATGGCGTTGGGACCGGGTGCTCTGGCAGGTGGTCGCTGCGGCGGTGCTCGTTTACGCGGCAACGCTGGTTCCGATTCCGGGCATGGCCGCCATTCCGCCAAAGCCGCAGATGCCGCCGGTCGCTTGGACCGAAGTGGAAACCTGGATCGACACGCTGAAAAACGAGGAGGTCGTCGAGCCAGACAGCCTTGAAAATCTTCGCGGGCAACTGGACGCGCTGCGACGCCAGGAGCCGGAAGCTTGGTATGACCATGCCAGTCTGGAGGCCGGGGACAACCTGCATGCCGAGACCACCCAGGCGATCCGCGATTTGCAGCAGAATCTGCAGGCGGCCGCCGACCAGGCGTCGAAGCTCATCGCCTCGAGCGACCAGGGGATCTCCGATCACGAACTCCAAGCGATCAGCCAGTCGCTCTCCGGAGCGCTTCAAAACATGGCATCCGGACGGCTCCCGTTGAATGCCGAGCTCCTCAAGAAGCTCCAGAAGATGGATCCGAAGTCGCTCAAGCCGATGTCTGCGGAACAGTTGGCGCAGCTCAAGCAACAGCTCCAACAGGGGAGCGGCGCCTGCAAGAAATGTCTTGGCGACGGGCAGGGCGGCGAAATGATGACGCTCCAAGAGGGGCCGCTTCACGCAGGAAAAGGCGGCCTGGGCGGTGGCGGCGGACCGGCCCCGCTCACCGCCAAACCCCCGACCGATCTGCATACCACAACCACCGACACCGTGAGCAATGACGACATCTCCCGCGCGCTGCCGGGCGAAGTCGTCGCCTTGAGCACGGGGGCGCATTCGGTCGAGAAAACTGCTCCCGCTGCCGTCGAAGGCGGTCGGGTGGCAGACCCTGGCCAAGGAGGCGAGGCGGTCTGGAAGAACTCGCTGACTCCGCAGGAACGAGAGACCGTCGCCCGATTTTTCCAATAACCTATGACTCCACTCACCGAATCCGACATTGCTGAATCCGTCGAAAAACTCAGCCGGCTGCGCGCCGGCTTGGAGAGCGTGCTCTTCGGACAGGAAACGCTCATCGAGCTGGTCCTCGTCGGACTGCTGTCCCGGGGCCACCTGCTGCTGGAGGGATTGCCTGGACTTGGAAAAACCGCGCTCGTCAAGGGCCTTGCCCGCTGCATGTCCCTCGAGTCGAAACGCGTTCAGTTCACTCCCGATCTCCTCCCCGGCGACATCATCGGCAACCCGATCCTGCAGGAGGTGGACGGACTGCGGCAGTTTGTTTTTCAGCCCGGGCCGCTCTTTGCAAACCTCGTCCTGGCGGATGAGATCAACCGGGCTTCGCCCAAAACCCAGTCTGCCCTGCTCGAAGCCATGCAGGAGCACCGGGTCACGGTCCTCGGGCAGACGCACCCGCTTCCCGATCCGTTTTTTGTGCTGGCCACCCAGAACCCGATTGAACTCGAGGGCACGTATCCGCTTCCAGAGGCCCAGCTCGACCGTTTTCTGTTCAAGCTGGATGTTCGCGCGTCCGGAGTGGACGTGCTGGAGCGAATCGTGCGCAATCGCGAGATTGGCGAGGAACCGGAGGTCCCGGAGGTTCTGAACGGCACCGAGCTTCGCGAAATTTCCGCGCTGGCACGAAGGATTTTTCTGCCCGATGTCGTGGTCAATTACTTGGCGCGCTTGGTCGAAGCGACCCACGGGCTGCCCGGTGTGAAATACGGAGCCAGCCCGCGTGCGGCGCTGGCACTGGCGGCGGCCGCGCGGTCACGGGCTCTGCTGGCCGGACGCCTCAACGCCGGCTTCGAGGATGTGCAAGCGGTCGCGGGACCGGTGCTCGCCCACCGCCTGGTCCTCGATTACAGCGCGAAGCTCGAAGGCCGGACTCCGTCATCTGTAGTCGCCGCCCTCGTCGAATCCGTGCCGGTCCAAAACCGTCCGACTCCGAATTTGCTCAAGGAGGCAAAATTGTGAGCCGGTGGCGCGGGGGCCTGCTCGCATTGGCTGCGTTGTTGCTGTCCGTCGCCGGAGCTGGGGCGATCGACATCGATCCGAAGAGTGGAATCGACATCGAGATCACGACGCCATTCGACAAGATCGCGCCCAGCGGAACTGCGCCTATCCGGGTCCGGATCAAGAACGGGAGCCGATCCGAAGGGCGGTGGAGCCTAGTTTTTCAAAGTCCGGCGGACCAATTCAACCACAACCGCTCGGCCAGTGTGACTTCTCGATTCACAGCGACCGTCGCGGCCGGCTCGGAGCGCGAGTTCGATTTCCTCGTACCGATGCCAACGGTAAATCCCGGCATCCATTATCCCTCCGCGCTCGGCTTGAATGTGGCTGGTCCCGGAGTTCGTGATGGGAGCCACACTTTTCCGTCTTCATCGCCCGGCAGCGGTCGCAGCATAGGCGTCGTCGGTTTCAGTGAAAAACTGGGCGGGCATCTGGCATCGAAATTAAACAGCGCCCTGAAGGACAGAGGGATCACTGAAAACAATTTTATCGTAAACCTTTCGCAGCTTCCTCCCGACTGGCAGGCCTTGTCGGCGTTCGATCAGATGTGGATGACCACGGGCGAGTGGAACGCCCTCCCGACCGGCGTGCGGCTGGCGTTCGAGCAATGGATTGCCACCGGCGGACTGCTTTACAAATGTGAACCCGGCGTCGCCGAAACCGAGCAGAAATCCGGCATGGGCGCGGTGCGCACATTTCCGCTGGACAGCACCGGTTCGCTCAATGTCGCCAAGGCGGTCAGCAAAATGGAGAAGCCCGTTCTGTCGTCCCTCGGGGATTCGCTCGCGGCGTATTCCTCGAAGTGGCCCGACAAGAAATGGATCCCGCCCTACAACGCGAACGCTCCGCTCCTCATCTTGGTAATCGTTCTCTTCGGGATCGTCGTCGGACCGCTGAACTTTTTTGTTTTTGCTGGGAAACAAAACCGCGCACGGATTTTTTGGACTACCCCGCTGATCTCGGTGGTCGGAACGATCGTCATAGCCCTGACAATTCTCGTTCAAGACGGTTTCGGAGGCTGGGGAAAACGTCTGGCGCTGATTGTGATCCAGCCGGACCGGCACTCCGAGGTGCTGGTTCAAGAACAGGCATCGAAGACTGCCGTGCTCACGTCCTCGGAGTTTCGCTTTGAGCCATCGGCAATGATTCGCCAATTGGAGAAGAACAGTCGAATCCTAGATTGTTCGGTTGATGGTGCCGAATACCACGGGGATTGGTTCCGAAGCCGAAGCGTCCAAGGGCAATTGATCACCGCTGTTCGTCCGACGCGCGCGGAGATCAAGATCCTGAATGCGTTTGATATGATGGCCGAGGGGAAGCCCCCCCGGATCCTTTCCCAGATTGCCGGGCAGCTTGACCGCGTCTATTTCCTGACTGCCGATGGCAGGGTTTTCCGCGCCGACGATGTCGCACCCGGACGCGAAACCACCATGCGCCCCAGCGATCTGGAAGAGGCGACCGCCGCCCTGAAAGCCGACTTCTTGGGGTTTGCCGGTCCGCGCATTTTGGAGCTGGTTCCCAAACTGGAAAACGGCTGGTTCTACGGACTGTCGAAAAACGCGCAATCGGCGATGCTGCCGACGTTGAACCAGATTCGATGGACCGATGACCGCGCCCTCTACCTTTGCCCAGCCACCGTGAACCCATGAGTGAACCTCCTCCACTTCCCATTCCGGTGATTGCCGTGCGCGATTTGCACCGCAGCTTCGGCAAAGTCCATGCCGTCCGCGGGCTGAGCTTTCAGATTTATCCCGGACAAGTCATCGGGTTCATCGGTGCCAATGGCGCCGGCAAGACGACGACGATGCGGATCATGGCCACGCTCGACATGCCCGACTCTGGAAGCGTCGAAATTTGCGGAATCGATGTCGTCAATTTTCCCACCGAAGTCCGGCAGCGCATCGGCTGGATGCCTGATGCCTACGGCAGCTACGAGCACATGACGGTGCTGGAATATCTCGATTTCTTCGCGCGGGCATTCGGGCTCAAGCGCGAGGCGCGGGAGAAGCGGCTGCGGGAAGTGATGGACTTCACCGATCTCACGGAACTTGCCCAGCGTCCGGCCAACAAGCTCTCCAAAGGCCAGAATCAGCGCCTTTGCCTCGGACGCACGCTTCTGAACGACCCGCAGGTTCTCATCCTTGACGAGCCGGCGGCCGGGCTGGATCCCAAGGCGCGCATCGAATTCAAAAACCTAGTCCGCCTCCTCGCCGACCAAGGGAAAACGATTTTCATTAGCTCGCACATCCTCTCCGAACTGGGAGAAATGTGCGACACCATGCTGTTCATAGATGCCGGGAAAGTCGTCCATTTCGGCAGCGCGGAAAGCCTCCGCCGCCACAACTCCACCGGGGCACTTCTCGACGTTCGGCTGGCAGGCGATCCGCAGGCCCTTCGCGCTTGGGTGGAACTGAATCCAGATGTCACACTGGTCGATGCGCACTGCGAGGGCGGACGCATCGAGCTGGCTTCCGCCGAACCCGAGGCCATCGCTGCCTGCCTCCGCAAAATGATTGCCGATGGGTTGCCTGTGACCGATTTTCACCGCGAGGAACGACGGCTCGAAGACGCGTTCGTCGAAATTCTCAAATCCCTATGACCATGCCACGCGACTTTTTCGATGGGATCAGCCCGATGCTGGTCAAAGAACTCCGGCAAGGCATGAGATCGAAGGCGCTCATCATCTCGCTCTTCCTCCTGCAGGGGCTGCTCATCTTCAACGCGATCGTCGGGCTGGTCTCGACTTCGGATGGCGATCTCTCCGGCACGACAGCCGGGTTCTGGACCATCCTCGGCCTGCCGTTGCTGATGATTCTGCCGCTCTCCGCGCTGGGTGGAATCGGCAACGAGATCAAGGCCAACACGCTCGACCTCGTCTTCCTCACCCGGCTCACAGCGACCCGGATCGTGCTGGGAAAATGGATTGCCGTTGTCGTGCAGTCCGTCCTCCTTGCCCTCACGGTTCTGCCCTTCATCGCCCTGCGCTACTATTTGGGAGGCATCAATGTCACCGCCGACCTGTCAGCCGCCGGTCTGATGCTCGTCGGCTCGGCTTTGCTCTCCGCGTTCACGGTGGCGCTCTCGTCCTATCCGGCGAAAATAGTGCGCTTTTTCATCATTTTGGGGTTCGTCTTTTCGCTACAAATGATCGGGCCGCTCTTCATGTTCGGGGGAGGACGGTTTGGGCTCATCGGGATCTGGAGCGACTGGTCGTCAGTAGCGGCGGTCGTCGTGGTCGTGCCCCTGTTTGTGCTGCTGATGATCGAGGTGGGCGCGATGCGGATTGCCCCGGTCGCGGAAAACCACGCGGGCCTGACCCGCCTGCTTGCGCTGCTGGTCCTTCTGGTTACTGGGACTGCGGGCCTGCTCTCTGCGCGGGCTGCCTGGATGATCGTCGCCGGACAGGTGTTCGTGACCCCGTTTTGCATCGCGGCCCTGTGCGAGAGGCCGCCGACCGTGCCAGGGGTGTTCCGCTCGCTCGTTCGTCGCGGGGGGGTCGGGAATCTCCTCTCGCGGATTTTTACCCCGGGCTGGCACACCGGATTTCTTTACGTCCTTCTGGTGTGGATGCTGATTGGATTTTTCTGGCAGCGGGCTGGATGGCTGGATTCCGGCCCACGCGGTGACGCCTTGAAACAGCAGCTCTCGCTGGCGGGGTTCGGAGTCAGCCTGCTTCTCCCGGCAGTCATTGCCCCGTCGCTTTCGCGGAAACGATTCTTGTATATTCTCAGCTTTGTCCTGTTGTCCCTTGCCGTGTTTTCCGTGACATCAGCGTTTGTTCAAAATAGCGGACACAAAGAGGAACTCATCAACCTGACGGCGTTTCTGCCGCCGCTGGCGGTGTTCGGCCCTGTGTTCTCAAACCTCCACGCCGCCCCGCCGCTGATTTTCATGGCCTGCTTGGGTGTGCTGGTTCTGGCCGTTTATTTCTTCAAGAGCCGACCGGTGTGGCGTCAATCCGCGAAGCTGCGGCAACTGGCCCGGCAGGAACCCCACCATGTTGCCTGATCGCGAATCCCGGCGCGGAATTGCCGCGCGTATGCAGGCCGCGGCCGGGCAGATGCGCCTGCCGTTCCGTGGCCGGATCTGGCGTGGGCCGGGTGGCTCCTGGCAGGGCGCGGGGTCCGGGAGCTCGATCGATTTCCAGGATCACCGGGCCTACCTCCCGGGAGACGATCCCCGGCACATCGACTGGGCGGCTTATGCCCGCAGCGGACACTATACGATGAAGCTCTACCGCGAGGAAGTGAGTCCGGCGGTGGAACTCGTGCTGGATGTCTCGTCCTCGATGTTTGTCGCGGACGCCAAGGCGGTCCGCGTGCTGGAATTGTTTTATTTTGCGCTCGAAAGCGCGAGGCAGTCTGGCGCCTCGGTCCTTTGCACCTTGCTCCGTGGCGATGAATCCGCCCGCTGGCCAGTCGAGGCCGCACTCGGCGGGGCCGAATGGGATGCCCTGCCGTGGCAGAAGACTGGCCCGGTCCTGCCCTGGCGGCAGGGGTCGTTGCGCGTGCTGATTTCTGACCTGCTTTTTCCCGGCGCACCCGCGCCATGGCTCGGAGCGCTGGCCGCTTCGCGCGGAACCGGGATCATTTTTTCGCCATTCGCCGCGTCGGAGGCGGAGCCGGATTGGAACGGAAATATCGAATTCGCCGACTGCGAAGACGGCAGGACCCGCGTGCAGATGGTCAACCCCGGACTGCTCGACCGCTACCGCACCGCGTGGCGGCGGCACTTTGCGCTCTGGGAAGACGAATGCCGACGCCACCGCGTGGTGCTGGCACAGATCGGTGAGGACTCGGATTTTCTGGAATCCCTGCGCCGACAGGCGCTCCCGCGGGGTGCCGTGGAGCTGGCCGTCTGATGAAAACCCTGCTCTTCACCAATCCCGCCGGATTTTGGGCGCTCCTCGGAATCCCGGCCATTTTGCTCATCCATTTTTTGCAAAGAAAATCGCGTCGGGTGACAACGAGCACGCTATTTTTGCTCGATCAACTCGCCCCCGAAAGCGCGCAGGGCCGGCGCTTCGAGCGGCTGCGGAATTCCCTGCACCTCTGGCTGCAACTTCTCGCAGTCCTGCTTTTCACCTGGCTTCTGGCCGGTCCGCGCTGGCTGCGCCCGAACTCGGTGCAGAGCGTGGTCCTCGTTCTCGACAGCAGCGCTTCCATGTCGGCATTCGAGGACGAAGCGCGGAAACTTCTCTCGGAAAAATCCGCCGCGCTGGCCCAGGCGGCCGCCCGCACGGAGTGGACGGTTCTCGAAAGCGCGTCCGCCCGGAAGACGCTGTATTCCGGCGCGGACCGCACCGCGATGCTTGCCGCGCTCGATCTCTGGCATCCCGACGGCACCGGCCACGATCCCGAGCCCGCATTGCGTGCCGCGCTCGGCCTGTTGCGCGGAAAAGGTGCGGGCGTGTTCGTCACGGACCATGCGGTCGCGGTCCCGCCGGGGATAGCGGTTTTGGCGGTCGGCTCGCCGATTGAAAATGTCGGCTTCACCGGCCTCCGAGCGGATCGCGATGGCTGGCGTGTGCTCATCCGCAATGACGGATCCCAACCCGTCCGCCGCACATGGAAAATCGATGGACGCGACCAGGGAGCGGTCGATCTTGTTTCTGGAGGGATGACCGAGCTGCGCGGGGTTTTTCCGCCGGGGGTGGACCGGCTTGTGCTCTCACTGGATGCAGACCGTTTCGCCCTCGACGATTCCCTGCCGATGGTCCGGCCGCAACCGAAACAGATCGGGATCTTCCGCGAGCCGGGCACGGCGTTCGATGCATTCTTTCAAAAGTTCACCGGCACCATTGCCGACCGTTCCTCGGAAGGACGCGACCTCGCGCTCGTGCGGTATGATCCGTTTCTTCCCTCCGTTCCCGACGGGAATGCCATCGTCGTTGTCGAACAGCCGGGCAAGCCCGGAAAGCTTCTCACGGGCGGCATCGTCGCGGAAAACCATCCGCTCGTCGCAGGCTTGAACTGGCAGTCGCTTTTGGTCAATGAGACGCTGGGTATTCCTCCGCGCGATTCCGATGATTGGCTGGTATCGCAGGGCAGCCGCCCGCTCGTGCTGCTGCGGCACAACGGGACCGGCCGCACGTTGCTTGTCAATTTCGATCTCCGGTATTCCAACGCCGCACAGCTTCCGTCCTTCATCCTGATGTTGAACCGGTTTGTCGAATCCGTCCGGGCTGAGCTGCCGGGTATCGAGGTCCTGAATGCCGAGACCGGCCAGGACCTTGCAGGGGACGTCCGCGCACCAGCCACCCCCGGATTTTTTGAACTCCCCGGCGTGCGGGGTGCCGCCTCTTTTGCCGACGCACGCGAGGCGGACTTCAGCGGTGCGTCGTCCGCCGACGGGCTCGGTGCCGTCACCGCCGCCCTGCGCCTGCAAAACAGCGAGCAGGATTTTTTCACCCCGCTCTGGACGCTTGTGCTTCTCGGCGTCTGCGCGGCTTCGTGGGCGGCTGTCCGTGAACGGCGCCAGCGTCCGGTTGAACAATCAAGAGTTCGGTCCGTTTTGAGCGGAGGTGACGCATGAGATTTGCCGCGCCCGAGTGGTTGTTGATGGTGTCTGTCCTGCTCTTCGTAGCGTGGCGATGGCCTGCCCTCGGTCTCCGGTTGCCGCGCCGCGCCCTGCTCGTGCTCCTGCTTCTGCTCGTTCTCGTCCAACCGGAAATCCGCCGGATCAGCCCAGGTCTGGATCTCTGGGTTTTGGTGGACCGTTCGGCTTCGGCGTCCGAAGCCATCGAGTCGCGGCTGCCAGAAATGGAAGGCCTCATCCAGCGGGCGAAGGGGCCGGACGACCGGTTGCACTTTGTCGATTTTGCCAAGGTCGCCCAACTGCGCTCCGAGACCGATCCCATTCCGGAGGCACAGCGGCAGGAAACCCGCATGGCCCTTGCCATTGAAACCACGCTCGCCCGGCTGGATCCAGATCGCGCGTCGCGCCTGCTGGTGCTCACCGACGGTGCCAGCACCGAACCGCTGGCCGGCCTTGGCGAACGACTCCGCGCGTCCGAGGCGCCGCTCGATTACCGCCTGCTCAGCGCGGGCGAATCCGGCGACTACCGCGTCGCCGACCTCACGCTGCCGTCCCGCGTCCAGCCTGGTGAGCCGTTCCTGATCGACATCGCCGTCGAGGGATCGCCGGACGGATTGGTGCCGTGCGACATCGAAAGGGATGGCAAAAAAATTGGTTCCGCCGAGGTGGTGATCACACAAGGCCGCGGACGGCTCCGTTTTACGGATCGTCTGACCCGTCCGGGCGCGACGAAATTCGCGGCGCGATTGCAACCGGCGGCGGACGCCCGTCCGGGCAACAACTTCCTTGAGCGTTGGATCGAAGTTTCGGGCGGTCCGAGAATCCTGCTGGTCACAAAATTTCCCGACGATCCTCTCGAGACCGTCTTGCGAGGCCAGGGATTCAGCGTTGAAACGATCCGGCAGGCGTCCGATCTTCACATCGGGCGGCTGAGCGGCGCCCGCGCTGTCATCCTGAACAACGTTCCCGCCTTTGAGGTGCCTGCCGAGTTTCTGGCGGCGCTCGATTTCTACGTGCGCGGGCAGGGCGGGGGATTGCTCATGGTCGGCGGCAAACAGAGCTTCGGGTCCGGCGGATATTTTCAATCGGCTGTGGACGGATTGCTGCCGGTGTCGATGGAACTCCGCTCGGAACACCGCAAGCTCGCCGTCGCCATGGCTGTCGTGCTCGACCGCTCGGGCAGCATGGGGGCCAATGTCGCCGGAGCTGCAGGCTTGCAGAAAATGGACCTTGCGGACGAGGGCGCAGCGCGCTGCGTATCGCTCCTCGGCGGACTCGACGCCGTGGCGGTGATCGCGGTGGACACCCAGCCGCACATCGTGGTGCCAATGACCCAGGTCGCCGGCAATACCAGCAAGATTACGGCTCTCGTCCGCCAGATTGATAGCGGGGGTGGGGGAATCTGCGTGCCGACCGGGCTGAAAGCCGCGCGCGACGAGCTCAAAAAAACCACGGCCGGCCAGCGCCACATTGTGCTCTTTGCCGACGCCAACGATGCCACGCAGGAACTCGGTCCCTATCCGGAGCTGATCCAGGAAATCACGAAAGAAGGCATTACGATCAGCGTCATCGGCATGGGCTCGGACACCGATTCGGGCGGCCAGTTTCTCCAGGAGGTTGCAACGCTGGGCAAGGGGCGGATCTTTTTCAATGCGGACCCAAACCAGCTCCCCGCGTTGTTTGCGCAGGAAACGGTTGCCATGGCTCGCTCGGCCTTTCTTGAGGATACGACTCCGGTCGAGCCCGCGCCGGGCTGGAAGGAAATTGCCGCCAAGCCCCTGCAGTGGCTTCCGGAAGTCGATGGCTACAACCTCAGCTACCTGCGTCCAGACGCTTCGGTCGGACTGCTCTCCAAAGATGAATATGCCGCACCGCTGGTCTCCTGGTGGCAGCGCGGAACCGGACGCGTGGCGGCGGTCTCGTTTCCTCTCGGGGGTGAGTTCTCCGAACTCGTCCGCGCCTGGCCGCAGTATGCCGACTTTGTGCAGACCCTCGGCCGTTGGCTTGCCGGCAACGGACTCCCGCCGGGGATTTCACTGAAGGAGAATGTTGACGGAACCCGCCTCTGCCTCGACCTCTATTACGATGACTCGTGGGTTTTGCGCTTCGCAGAAAACCCACCACGAATCGTCCTCGCCGACGGCACCGGCGCCGAGGTCCGCGAGCCTGCCTGGCAGCGCATGGAACCCGGACATTTCCGCTGTGTCGCTGACCTTTCGCCCGGCCAGTGGATGCGGGGCGCGGTGCGCGTTGGCGAACACGCTCTGCCATTCGGCCCCATCCTCGCCGGCTCGAACGTCGAGTGGTCGGTCCCTCCCTCCCGCATCGCCGAATTGCGCTCCCTCGCCCAGACGAGCCACGGCACCGAGCGCATCGATCTGGCGAAAACCTGGGAAGCCCCAAGTCGCTCCGCCTGGCGATCACTGCGAATCGGACTCCTCATCGCAGCCATCCTCGTGTTCCTGTTCGACGCGCTCGTCACCCGCCTCGCGAGAAGCTGAGGGAAATATCAGAATCCGGGGATTGCTTACGGATTTGAGTTGTAGGTATCCAGGAAAAGTTCCTTATAGCGTCCCGCTCACCCTGCTCCCGGCGGGCCGCCCGACCGCGACGCTCATTAAGATGGAATACAAGGCGGGCGACACCATCCAGGTCAGCCTTCGGGCTCCCTACACAGGATGTGGGCTTATCACCATCGAGAGCAATAAGGTCCATGCCTACGCGTGGTTCAAGGCGGACTCCACGAGCAGCGTCCAAACGATCACGCTGCCGCCGGATTTCATCGCTTCCGATGTCGTTGGCTCGGCGGAGAAGCCTGTGACAGTCCGGGGTCCGTTCGTGATCACGCCGGGAGTTCCGCTCTCGGTGGCTCCAGGGGATGAATTTGAGGCAGGCGTCACGGTGGCGAATAACATGGCCGGCTCCGGTCCAGATGCCGTGGTCTCACTGATGATCTCACC
>JBBQRY010000038.1:0-11972 GCA_038214335.1 Chthoniobacterales bacterium | reverse complement strand
CGATGGGCGGCAAGCGTGGAAAGTTTTTCGTGCAAGGCAGTGCTTGCCTTCTGCGCCGGAAATCGTCTGAGGTGAGTGTATTCGCGCTCGACGGATGGGGAGGGATTCCGTAGAAGCGGGGAGTGAAGTTGTTTTCGTTATGCTCTCAGTTTGAGGGGTGCATGGGCTCCGGGGTGTTCGCGCCCGAAGGGGAGGACCGCAGATGAATGACGAGGAAATCCTTCCGGACTTGCAGGCCTGTGTGCTTTGCGAGGATGTGCGCCAAGAGGCGAGTGGTCAGCAATCTTTGATCGGGGTCATTGGGATGATTCCTGCGCCGGTGGTTCCCATCGGATTTTTTAAGCTCTGTCTCTGGAGTCGTTGGTGCGGCGGGGTAGGGGACTTTTTGCAGCGATCTCTCATTCTGAATCCCGAGGATGACGAACCCATCGCGCAGAGCGATGTCCGGTTTTCCCTGCCATCCATGGAGGCGCACGCCACGAATGTGCATGTCTTTGGGGGTATTCAATTTCAGAAGCATGGACTCTACACCGTGGAGGTGCGTATTGACGACACCCTGCGACTGCGGTTTCCGATTCCTGTGGTGCCGGTGCATTCCTGACAGAACCCGTGGAGATTTTGCTCATCGACATCAGCAACACGTTCACGAAAGTGGCCGTCGCCAAGAATGGAAAGATCAGACGGGTTCACCGTCTGCGCACCCGCACTCTGAAATCCTCTGAAATTCGGAAAATTTTCTCTGGTCATTCCTTGGGTGGCACGGTGGCGGCTTCGGTGGTGCCGGCAAAATGCCGTGTCGTGGACGCCGCGTGCGGTCCGGAAGTGCTTTGGAACGGTCCGCATGTGCGGCTCGGGGTCGGCATTGATTATCCGAATCCGGCGGGAATCGGTCCCGACCGTCTGGCCAATGCGGCAGGTTGTGCGGCCCACTACGGAGTTCCCGCCATCGTCGTGGATTTCGGAACAGCGGTCACCTTCGATGTGATTTCCAGCAAGGGGGATTACATCGGGGGAGTCATTGCACCGGGGCTCAATGCCATGACCGAATACCTGCACGATCGCACGGCACTTTTGCCGCTGATCCGGCTCAGCGAACCGGTGGCTGCGGTCGGTCGCTCCACCCGCGCAGCCATGATCTCGGGAGCCGTCTATGGCTACCGCGGCCTCGTTGCGGAAATCATTTGCCAGGTCACAAAGGAGGCATTTCCCGATGCTCGCCCTCGGGTCGTTGCCACGGGGGGGGATGCCGAACTGATCGCTGCCGGATCGCACCTCTTCGACGCCGTGGACCCATTGCTCACATTGCGCGGGCTCCTAGTCGCTGCCCAACTCAATCTGTGAACGCCAGAAATTGCCTATTTTCAATTTGGGGTTGACGGATGAAAACTGGGCGTCTAGGATGCCGCTCCAATTTTTTTTGAAAGTAGGTGAATTTATGCCGGAAGTAATCGTAAGAAAAGGTGAGCCAATTGATCGCGCTTTGAAGCGCCTCAAGTCGAAGCTGGATGCCGAGGGGCTGATGGACGAAGTGCGTCGTTTGCGCGCGTTCGAGACCCCGACCCAACGCTCGCGCCGCAAAGCAAAAAACAATGCAAAGCGCGCGAAGATGAAGATCCGCTTTAATTTCAACCCGGTGTCCTGACCTTCAGGCCATGCGGGTAGTCATTATCGGCTGCGGTTTCCTTGGTGAAGCCGCAGCCGTTTCTTTTTCGGAGGCCGGGGCAAAGGTGCTAGGGTTGTGCGCCACGCCGGCCACCGCCAGCCGCTTGGCCGGGCGGGCGTTCCAAGTGTTGGACCGCGATATCGCTGCCCCTCTCAAAAATATTTCTTCCGAGTGGCATCGCCCGGATTTGCTGATTCATTGCGCCAGTTCTGGAGGTGGGGGAGCCGCCGCGTATCGGACGGTTTATCGGGATGGATTGGAAAACACGCTGAGATTTTTTGATCCTTTGCGAGTGATTTTTACCGGAAGCACTTCGGTTTATGGCCAGCAGTCCGGCGAATGGGTCACCGAGGATTCCGCGACGGAACCCGTGAGCGAAACCGGTGGCATCCTACTGGAGGCGGAGGCATTGGCTTTGGATGCCGGGGGGATCGTGGCGCGTTTGTCTGGGCTCTATGGTCCCGGACGATGCATCTATCTGGAAAAATTTCTCAGCGGGCAGGCGGTCATCGAGGAAGCTGGCGAGCGTTGGATCAACCAAATCCATCGTGACGATGTGGTGCGGGCGTTGGTGGCGCTCGGCAGATCCGGCATTGCCCCCGGAATTTACAATGTCAACGACCACCACCCAGTTACCCAAGCGGCACTTTATGGTGAGCTGGCGAAGATGTTTCAGCGACCCCTTCCATCCGTCGGTCCGCGAAATCCACATGCACGCAGGGCCTGGACGAACAAGCGAGTGAGCAACGAAAAATTACGAAGCACCGGCTGGAATCCGCTCTATCCGACGCTGCGGGACGCCATCGTTGCGGGTGCGGTATGAGCGGACGGATGAACGATCCGCCCTCGGAACGCTCCTACATTTCTTTTTCTATCCGCTCGCTGAGCCATTGCTTGATCATGCTCTGGTAGTTCAGGTAGCGGGAGCGGGCGAGGCGTTTGATGCGGGCCAACATGCGGGGGTCAAACCGCAAGGTGATCGTGGTGGAATCCCGATTGTCCGTCTTGAGGATCGACCCGTTCATCAGGCGAGGATCCAAGGAGGTATTGGTCCAGAACTCGGTCTCCTCGTCCTCATCGGCGAAGTTCGGAAGATCCTTCCATTTGGTTAAAACATCCATGGCTTAATTGGCTTCCGAGTTTTTGCGGTCGTAAAAAGTTTCCTCATCCGGCGACATCTGGCGCGCAAAGACCACGCGGTAGCGTTTGCCATCCGTCCAGAACACCGAAAAAATGGCGCGGTTCGAGATCCCCCGCCCCAGAATAAAATACCGGGCCTCGCGACCCGCTACTTCCTCAATTTCAGGCATAATCCGAATGCTGAAAGGATCCTCGAAGGACTCTTCCACCTCTTTGGTCGTGAGCCCTTGGGGCAGGAAGCCTGTTTCTGTCCAATCAAATTCCATCAGCTTTCTTTCGTTTTTTGAATCAGCTCGATTTCATATCCCTCGGGGGCATCAATAAAGGCAATCGCTGTGCCGTCGGAGGAGACATGGGGTCCGTCGCTGAGCGGATATCCCAGCGCGGCGGAGTGCGCCGCAAAGACCTGCATGTCCGTCACTTCAAAGGCCAGATGCGTCAGATCCGGCCCGACTTGAACCGGACCACTTTCGTCAAAGCGACAAATTTCAATGAGTTCCTCGCTTTGGGGTGCCTTGAAGAAAACAAGTTGCGAGCCTCGCCCGCTCGTGCTGCGGCGGACTTCTTCGAGGCCAAGGACATCGCGATAGAAGGAAACCGTTTTTTCCAGGTCGGCAACCCGGTAGCGGGTGTGGAGGAGCTTGGTAACCATTTGATGAATACTATCCACAAGCTGCGTGAACGAAAAGAAGAAAAAGTCGGTTTGTCCGCGCGTGAGGATTTTCTGGAGGGTCAGTCGTAACGCGTCGTTGTGAGGGCTCTTCTTTTACGTGTATTTGACCACTTCTTCGATGGTGGTAAGTCCGTCGAAGATGGAGCGCAGTCCGTCTTCACGGAGGGTTGTCATGCCAAGCTCAATGGCTTTTTGTCGGAGGAGGACGCCGGGTGTGCGCTGGTTGATCATTTCGCGAATGGGGTCCGAGATTTTTAGGAGTTCGTAAATTCCTTTGCGTCCTTTGTAGCCGGTATTATTGCAGGCTTCGCAGCCTTTTCCGTAGTAGAAATGCTTGTCGCCGATGTCGTGGACACCGAGTCCGAGCGATGCGAGAACGTGTTCGTTGGGTTCGTAATTCGTGCGACAGGAGGTGCAAATTTTCCGGATCAGTCGCTGGGCGAGGATGCACTCGAGCGAAGCGGAGATCAGGAACGGCTCGATCCCCATATCGACCAAGCGGGTGATGGCACCGGTGGAGTCATTCGTATGGAGGGTCGTGAAAACGAGGTGCCCGGTCAGCGAGGCTTGGATCGCGATCTGCGCGGTTTCCATATCACGGGTTTCTCCGACAAGAATGCGATCAGGATCCTGACGCAGGAAGGCGCGGAGCACGCGGGCAAATGTGAGTCCAATTCCCTCATTGATAGGAACTTGGATGATGCCGTCAATTTCGTATTCCACGGGATCCTCGGCCGTCAGGAGCTTCGAGTCGATCGTGTTGATCTTGCGCAGGCAGGAATAGAGGGTGGTCGTTTTGCCCGAGCCTGTGGGGCCGGTGACAATGAAGATGCCGTTCGGCTTTTCGAGCACATGGAGAATGTAATCATAGACATTCTCGGGAACGCCGAGGGTTTCTAGTTCGAGATTCACGCTCGAGCGGTCCAGCACGCGGAGCACGACGCTCTCGCCAAACGTGGTCGGCAGCGTGGAGACACGAAGATCGACTTGGCGTCCATTGATGGTGCGCTGGATGCGTCCATCCTGGGGCAGGCGGCGCTCGGCGATGTTCAGGTTCGACATCACTTTCACGCGGGAAATCACGGGCAGCGCGAGATGGAGGGGAGGGGGATCCATTTCGTAGAGGGCACCATCCACGCGGTAGCGAATCTTGAACTCGGTCTCAAACGGCTCAAAGTGGATATCGCTCGCACGGGCTGCAATCGCCTTATCCAGGATGAGATCCACGTATTTGATGATGGGTCCGGTATTGGCCTCGGCGGTGACCGCCTGGAGGTTGAAGCTATCTCCTCCGCCTTCGGTGACCACGAGGTCGGCCCCGGAACCGAGCTGGGAAATGATGTCATCGAAGTTTGTGACCTCCGAACCGTAGTGCTCGCGGATGAGTGCGCGCACACGGGTCGGAAAAGCGACCATCACTTGGATTTCGCGTCCGAGTGCGAAGCGTAAATCTTCAATCGTCTGCGGATTGAGCGGATCGGTCAGCGCGACAATGATGGTGTTGCCGGAGCCCATCACGGGCATGGCTCCATGGAGGCGTGCCAAGCCCGAGGGGATCAGCCCGAGCACGGTGGTATCCGGAGCAAACTCTTGCAGATTATAAGCTTCCGCGCCAATGGAATCCGCAATAACGCGCATGAAGCCTTCCTCATCCACGATCTGATATTCGACCAGCACCTCTTCGATGGGCTTCTCGCCCGTGAGCGCGATGTTGACATACTCCTGAGCCTGCTCGGGGGTGAGCAATCCGCGTTCTACAAAAATATCCGTGACTTGTCTTGCGTCCATACTGTTAGTCGAGATCTGTCATGGTGGTGGTGAGGACTTCATCGGCGGTGGTCATTCCTGCGAGTACTTTTCGGATGCCGTCCTCGCGGAGGGTGCGCATCCCGAGTTCGCGTGCGCGCTGGCGCAGGGCGATTGTGGACGCGTTGTTGTTCACCATGTTGCGCACTTCGTCGTCCACTAGATAGATCTCAATAATCCCCATGCGGCCTTTGTAGCCTTTGCCGCGTCAGAGTTCGCAGCCCACCGGGTGCATCACGTGCGATCCGGCCAGTTGGCCTTCGTCAATGTGCAACATGTTGCTTTCGTATTCGGAGAGCACGGCGGGGGTTTTGCATTTGGGGCAAAGCCGACGCACGAGTCGCTGGGCCAGGATGGCACGGACGGATGTCGAAACAAGGAAAGGCTTAATTCCGATATCGACCAAGCGTGCGATGGCGCTTGGTGCGTCATTCGTGTGCAGGGTGGAGAGCACAAGGTGACCGGTGAGCGAGGCATTGACTGCAATGCTGGCCGTCTCCATATCGCGGATCTCACCGATCATGATGATGTTTGGCGCCTGACGCAGAATCGAGCGCAGGGCGGCGGGGAAAGTCATTCCGATGCTGGCATTCACCGGCACTTGGTTGATTCCGCTCATCTGATATTCCACCGGATCCTCTACCGTGATGAGCTTCCGGTCGGGCTTGTTCATGTAGTTCAGGCAGCCATACAGAGTGGTTGTCTTGCCCGAGCCTGTTGGCCCCGTCACCAGAATGATCCCGTCTGGCAGAATGATCTGCTTTTCAAATTTTGCCTGATCGTCGGAAAGAAATCCAAGATCCGGGAGTCCGAGCATGAGCGATGTCTTGTCGAGAATTCGCATGACCACGCTTTCGCCGTGGATGGTCGGGATCGTTGAAACACGGAGGTCGATGGATTTTTCGCCCAGCTTGATTTGGATTCGTCCATCCTGGGGCAGGCGCTTCTCGGCGATGCTCATGGATCCGCTCATGATCTTGATGCGGCTCACCATGGCGGCTTGCAATTTTTTTGGAGGGCTCGGCATTTCCTGAAGCACCCCGTCAATCCGAAAACGCACACGGAATTTCGACTCCAGTGGCTCCAAGTGAATGTCACTGGCCCGGTTCTGGTGGGCCTCGACGAGCAGGAGCGAAACCATCTTGATGATCGGTGCATCATCCGCTCCGGCCTCGGACGAGCCGAGATCCATTTCTTGGTCGTAAGCGGTCGTCGCCTCCGCTCCGTAGTATTGAATCAGGCTGTTGCGGATCGAGTCCGGCGTGGCGCAGACAAATTCGACCTCGCGCTGCAATTTGAATGCCAAGTCGTCCATCGTCTGCATGTTCATCGGATCCCCAACCGCGATGAGCAGTGCCCCTTCGCGCTCGCCAACAGGGACCGCCTGCCAGCGCTTGGCATCCTCTGCCGGAAGAAGGTCAATGATGTTCGGAGGCACGACGATCTGCGTGAGATCCATGAACTCCATGCCGTTCTGCGCGGCAAGGGTGCGTCCGACATCTTCTTGGGTGATAAATCCCTCGTGGATGAGCGAGTCGATCACGCTCGGACCGGTCATATGACCGCGGGCATAATCGACCTGTGTGCGGGTGACGAGTCCCACATCCATCAGGATTTCTACAATGTAATCTTCATTCTGGGCCACAAGTTGGGAGAAATTAAAACCAAGTGATTACGGGACTCAGGCACCAAAGTCAACGACCACTCGGGAAAACTTCACCGAAACATTGCCCCGTGGCAGGAAACAGGTAAATTCTCTGAAATTTCCCAGCCGACGCCATGCAACAATTCGACAGTTTCCGTGCCTCCTCGCTCTACTGCAACAAATGCCAGAAGGCGATGCCGGTGCGCGAAAAACTCCTTCTCATCCTCCCCGAAAAAGAAATTTTCGACTACCTCTGCACGGGCTGCGCGTCTTCGCTCGGCCAGCGCGAAGTGACCGCCGGTGACCGGCTGGCCGAGATGGCTGCCGCCCAGACCCAACGGACCCGGACAAGGGCGCGCCGGCATCCGCTGGCGATCTGATTTTTTTTACGCGCGGTGAGGAACCGTCTCGCCCGCAATGAGATCGTCCCACTCCTGTCGGCGTCGGATCAGGCGGTTTTCCGGCCCATCCACCAACACCTCCGGCAAAAGCGGACGCGAATTGTAGTTTGACGACATCACGAATCCGTAGGCTCCCGCACTGAGCAGCGCGATGCGATCCCCGCTGGCCAGCGGCGCAAGTTCGCGGTCCTGCGCAAAGAAATCCCCGCTTTCACAGACCGGGCCGACCACATCCATCGCGATGGGAGCGGAGGTCGAAGCGTGGAGTGGAACAATTTCGTGCCACCCTTCGTAAAGAGCCGGACGGATCAGATCGTTCATCGCCGCATCCACGACAGTGAACGTCTTCGCAGGCGTGGTCTTGACGTATTGGACAGTGGTCAGCAGGACCCCGGCGTTGCCGACAATGAAACGTCCAGGCTCAAACAAAATCTTCAGCCCGAGCGGCTCAAGGATCGGACGCAGAACCGCCGCGTAGGACTCCGGAGTGATCCGCTTCGCGCCCTCCTCGCTTTCCCACCATGCTGGATCCCCACTGGCAAGTGCCCCATCATAGACAATCCCTATGCCGCCTCCGATGCTGAAAAACTCCAACCCGTGAGCCCCATGGATTTCACGGACCAAGGCGGCCAGCTTCGTGGCCGCCTCCGCAAACGGCGCAGCCTGCAAAATCTGGGAGCCAATATGCGTCTGCAGGCCCCGAATTTTGAGATGAGGAAGCCGCGATGCCAAACGATAAACCTCGGCAGCGCGGTCTAAGCCGATTCCAAATTTGTTTTTGCTCTTCCCGGTGGAAATGAACTTGTGAGTGCCCGCATCGACATTCGGATTCACCCGCACGGCCACCGGCGCCACGAGTCCGAGAGTCCCTGCCACTTCATTGATCTGTCCAAGCTCGGCTTCGCTCTCCACATTGAAACAATAAACCCCCTCGCGCAGCGCAAACTCAATTTCCTCACGTGTCTTCCCGACGCCCGCAAACGTGCAGCGGTCCGCGCGTCCCCCAGCCTTGAGCACCCGAAAAAGCTCGCCGCCAGAAACAATGTCAAATCCCGCCCCCTCGCGCGCCAGCAGGTCGAGAATCGTCAAATTGGAATTCGCCTTCACCGCATAACAGACCATGTGATCCATCCCAGAAAAAGCGGCGTCGAGGCGGCGAAAATTGTTCCGGATCGTGGCCGCAGAATACACGTAAGCCGGCGTCCCAAATTCCTCGGCGACCGTTTCCAAATCCACCCCTTCACAGTGGAGAACCCCATTGATATATGAAAATGAATGCACCCTGTAAGGAATGCGGATCGTCCTGCAAATTGTCAATCGGCCATTTGCCCCCGATCTTCGCGTAAGGATTTTTCCGAGAGGTCTGCAGAGAACGGCAGGGGATTCCTCGATTCCCTGCTTCAAAACTTTTCCATCATACGCGCAATGATCTGCGTGCCGGGATGGGTGATCTGGCGTTCTGCCGTGAGCACATAGAGCTCCTCGTGCAGACCCGTGCGCAGGGGAAGCTCGGAGAGTCCGTATCGTTCGGTCACGCTTGGTAGCACGGGAGCCAGAACGGGGGCTGCGCCGAGTCCGGCGGAGGCCAATTCATACAGCGCCGCGCTGTCATCGAGTTCTGCACGGATGTCAGGACGGATCCCCTGTTCGGCCCACCAGCGGTCAAGTTCGCGACGCATGGCGGACTCCCGGGTTGGAACCAGAACCGGGAAGCCATTCAATCCTGTCTTCCGGGAAAATTTTTTGCGAAGGGCGGGGGCGGCGACGAGATGCACGGAGAACCGTCCGGTTCGTTTGCTGAAGAGGACGGTGCGGAATGTGGAAGCGGCGGGTTCGGTGGAGATGACAATATCGAGCTGATGGGCGGCGAGGGCGGGGAAGAGCTCTCCCGGCAAACCCTCGCGAACGACCACTCGCATCCGCGGCATCGCTTCCCACGACCTGCTGAGGATGGATGAAGCCAGCAGCTTGGGAACGGAATCCAGGATTCCGACAAAAACGGTTCCACCCTCACCCACATCGGTTCCTCTCCGGTGCATCACCTCGACCATCTCGTCTCCCAGCGCAAAGACCCTTTCCGCATACCCTTTGACAACCCGTCCGGCCTCCGTGAGCACCATACTGCGGCCTTCGCGAAGAAAGAGACGGGTCTCCAGAAATTCCTCCAGAGCTTGGACTTGAGTGCTCAGGGTGGGAGCCGAGACATGGAGCGCATGGGCCGCTTGCGTGATCCCTCCTTCCGTGGCCACCGCAAGGAAATACCGGAGATGATGGTAATTGAGCTGGATGTTCATTTCTATTTTTCCTAACGATATAGTTGTATTTTCGTATTATACAAACCGATAATTTCCGGTATTGTCCCCCTTATGATACTGGCAATTATTCTCTTCTTGGGCACGATGGGTCTTTCGTTGTGGGCTTCATCGCGCGTCAAAAGCGTCTATCGTCGTTATGCGAACGAGCCATCGGTTTCCGGACTCACCGGAGCCCAAGCGGCACGGCGTGTGATGGATGATGCGGGCGTGACGGGCGTGGACATTCTTTCGCAGGAGGGTGAGCTCATCGACCACTATGATCCGATGCATCGGCGTTTGGTGCTCAGCGAGGCCAACTACCACGGCACCTCGATTGCCGCCTTGGCGGTTTCGGCACACGAGGCCGGACACGCCATCCAGCATTCAAAGGCCTATGCGCCCCTGCACTGGCGCATGGCGGCCGTGGGTGCGACCACGATTGCCAGCCAAGTCGTGATGTGGCTGCCTATCATCGGATTGTTCACCGGATTTGTGACGACCTCGACGGCCCTGATGTTCATGGCGACGGGCTGGGGAGTCATCATGCTCTTCAACCTCGTCACCCTGCCGGTGGAATTTGACGCGTCAAGCCGTGCGAAGCTGGCCCTGCGTGAAAGCGGAGTCCTTTCCAGCACGACCGAGTCCACCGGTGTCGAGCGGGTGCTCAATGCCGCCGCGCTCACTTACGTGGCCGCATTCATCACATCCCTAGCATACTTCCTCTGGCATCTCCTCCCGCTCCTCACCGGTCGGAGCAGCGACGATTAAGAAAGAACTGACCAGGTGACTGAGATTCCTCTCTTTTATTGGATTGCATTCAATGTTTTCGTCATTGGTATGCTGGCCCTTGACCTTGGGGTGTTTCACCGCAAGGCCCATGTGGTTTCGCTGAAAGAAGCCCTTGGTTGGTCCGCCTTTTGGATCTCGTTGGCACTCATTTTTAACGCATGGATCTACCATGCGTTCGGACCCCAGAAAGGCACGGAATTCTTCACCGGCTACCTCATCGAAAAATCCTTGTCGGTGGACAACGTGTTCGTGTTTTCCGTGCTGTTTACGTTTTTCGGAGTGCCTGCTCAATTCCAGCACAAGGTCCTCTTCTGGGGGATCTTTGGTGCTCTGATCATGCGGGCGATCATGATTTTTGCCGGAGCCGCTCTCATTGCGGAGTTTGCATGGATCATTTACCTCTTTGCAATTCTGCTGGTGGTGACTGGCATCAAAATGATCTTCGGCAGCCACGAGACGATGGATCCCAGCAAGAACATCGCCCTTCGGTTGCTGCGGAAAATCATGCCGGTGACGGCGGAATTTCACGGGCAAAAGTTTTTTGTGCGGCAGGCCGGACGCCGGGCGGCGACTCCGCTCTTTGCCGTGCTCCTCTGCATTGAGTTTACGGACCTCGTGTTCGCGGTGGACTCGATCCCGGCGATCTTTGCGATCACGCGCGACACCTTCATCATCTACACCTCGAATGTCTTTGCGATTCTCGGACTCCGCGCCCTCTACTTCGCGCTCTCCGGCATCCTGCCCTATTTCCACTTCCTGAAATACGGACTCGGAATCATTCTGTGCTTCGTCGGCGTCAAAATGTCGCTAGCCCACAGTGCCTACAAGATTGATACGATGGTGTCGCTTGTCGTCGTCGCCTGCTTCCTCACGATCTCCGTCGTGGCCTCCATCGTCCACCAGAAGATGAACCGGCCGAGGGAGTGACTTCAGCCCAAGCACCGAGAACCCATAAAAATCAGGTGCTTGGAACCTTGGCCGCATCCGACGGCTCGGGATCTGAACTTTTTGGTTCCAGAAAAAAGACCGCTGTGTGGCCGACTTGCTGCACAAGGAGGGAATTCGTGATCTCGGCGAGATGTTTGGGGAGGGTTTTTCTTTGCTCTTTGACCCCGTCGAAACGTAATTTGATCAGTTGCTGGCGCTCCAGCACGTCGCGAAATGCGGCAAGGAATTCGGGCGTGGCTCCCGCATGGCCAATGCGGATCGCAGGTTTCAGTTTCTGTGCTCGGCTCTTAAGGCTGCTCAATGTGGACATGGCACGTGGAGACTACCTCCTCTCTGCTTCCTCGGCAATGTCTCATCTTCGCGCCATTTTTCTCAGTCCACGATTTCGCCGTAGGAGGAGCGAGCCATTTCGAGGCTGAGCTGGTAGATGGCTTCGCTGTCTTCCATGTTGAGGGCGGTTTGGGCGAGTTCTTGGCAGCGGATCGAGTCGAGGGATTGGACAGCTTTTTTGATGCGGGGGACGACGGTGCTAGTGGCGCTGAGTTCTTCGACGCCGAGGCCGACGAGGAGTGGGGTGAGGGTCACGTCGCCGGCCATTTCGCCGCACACCCCG
>JBBQRY010000037.1:0-12477 GCA_038214335.1 Chthoniobacterales bacterium | reverse complement strand
CTCTTCATGCAGCACATCGAGCGGAATATTTTCCGGCAGCGCTTCGGCGGGCAGGACCTCGGTCGGCACGCTGACCGTTACCTCATCGGCTGAGCGTAGAGGATGAGACGGGCGGGTAGGCAGCGTGTTGACGAGCACGTGCGCGTCGCGAATCAGGCCCTGCAATTTTTGCCTCGAATGCTCGGGCATCTCACGGCTCAGAAATTTGTCCAGCCGCTGACGGGCATCTGCTGCGGAGACCAACCAAACCCGTGGGGACTCTTCTATTTCTTCGGATGACTCGGAATCAGGCAGATTTTGCATTGCGGTCATGATCACAACAGGATATTTCATATGCGCAATCGCAGTTTTCATTGATCTCTCCTGCCCGAATGGCTAACGAATCCGCTCCTCCCACCGAAGAACCCGAACAAGTTCTTGAGTCCATGCCCGTGATGTCGGGCTCTGAGAATGTTTTTGAGGCCTGCCCTTCGTGCCAGACGCTGCTGGATATGTCGGACGTGATGCCGTTCACGGAGGTGACCTGTCCGAACTGCGATCACACAATCCGCGCCCGCAAGCAGTTCAACCACTTCACTCTCATTGAGCAGATTGGGGAAGGCGGAATGGGCGCGGTCTTTAAGGCGCTCGATAACAATCTCAACCGCTACGTGGCGCTCAAAATCCTGAAAAAGGAGATCAGTGCGAACGCGGAGGAGCAGGAGAAGCTGGCGAAAGAGGCCCGTCTCACTGCGGCAGTAAACCATCCACATGTGGTCAAGGTTTTCCATTTCGGGCGGGATCATGGGCAGTTTTATTTGGCGATGGAGCTCGTCGAAAAGGGCTCCTTGGACCAGCTCATGTCCGTGCAGAAGCGTGTGGGCGAAGCTCAGGTCCTAGAGGTGGGCACGCAGATTGCCATGGGGCTCGGAGCAGCCCTTGAACTCGAACTCATCCACCGCGACATCAAACCCGGCAACATTCTTTTTGCAGACGCCCACACCGCCAAACTGGTGGACTTCGGATTGGCGATCGTCATGGATGAAGAGGCCTCGGTGCGTGGAGAAATCTGGGGCACGCCGTATTACATCGCCCCAGAGAAACTCGACAACCTGCCGGAGGATTTCCGGAGTGACATCTACAGCCTCGGGGGCACGCTTTTTCACGCCCTTGCTGGACGTCCACCGTATGAAGCGGAATCCGCTTCGATGGTGGCCCTCAAGCAGCTCAAAAGCCAGCAGATCAGCCTCCAGGCTTTCGCGCCGGACGTTTCCAGCGAAACCGCTTATGTCATCAATCGCATGATGGCGAAAAACGCGGACGAGCGTTACCAATCCTACGAAGAGCTTATCGGCCACCTCACTTATGCCCGCGAGAAGCTGATGGAGCGAGCCCGCAAACCGATCCAACCCAAGCAGCGCGTCGTGCTGGAGACCGCCGAAACCCGCAAATACACGGCGCTGCTCTCTCTGATTCTGCTGGGCGTCGTTATGCTTGGCGGCCTCGGAGTTTACCTCATGCGTGGCAAACTTTTTCCGCAATCGGTGGCCGCAGCGAGTGCCACTGTCGCGCGCCAGTCATCCGAAGATGCCCAGTCTCAGTTCGTAGCGGGCGTGGGCACTCTGGCGGGCGGCGATATTGAGGGAGCTCGTGAGGAATTCCGGAATCTCGCCAAGAGCGAAGGCGTTCCCCAACCTCAAAAAAACTGGGCCATCATGAATGCGGCCATGGCAACCTTCCTGCTCAACGAACCCGCTCCGGGAATCGCGGCGATGAAAAAGATGGCTGCCGAAGAAATTACATCGAACGATCCCGCCGCACAGGAAATGGCGAATTTCTTTGTCGAGGTGAGCCGGGTGGTGGCCCAAAACAAACCGATTTCCGCGACGATTAGCTCGCTCTACGATGCCAAGAAGGATGCCTTCGCCCTGTTGTTTTTTGCCATCTACGATTGGGAGATTCATTCGGATTTTAAGGATACCGGCCCGCTCCTGCAGACCTTTTTGAAACGGGTCGATACGAATAACTGGGTGGCAGAATACAAACCACTTGCAGAAAAATACCTTGCAGACTGGACGGCGCTCCAGCCGCTCGAAGCCGCAGCGGAGAAGCTCGACAGCCCGGAGGTGGCCACCGCGTTCCTCGCCAAACTCCAAGACGCAAGGTCCCAAGTCCAAACCGGCGACAAAATCAGCGCGCGCTTAGACGCCTTGGAGAAAAAGGCCGTGGCCAAGGGTGGATCCCTCTGATTTGCCCACTGTCGAAAAAGTAATTCCTGTGCGTGACTTGTCGGAAAGTCTGTTTCATTATTTACCCATTGAATTCGGTCGCTGCTCCCACTGGGGCGGACTTCGGAAGGCGGTGAATCCCATGGGGGGATCGCTTGTCGGATTTCCGCCACCGGTGCTCGCTGTCGGCCATTTTTCCATTCCATGAGATACCTCAAAGCCACAACTCTGATCGGCACGATTTCCGCCGCGCTCGTCCTTGTCCTTTATGCAACAGGCTGGCTCACGAACACCGTCGATCTCGTGACCCTCCAAGCCTACAAAATGACCAAGCCGGCGGTCACTTCTCAGGGAGTTCACATTACGCTGATCGCCCTGCTGGCATTTGCCGCCGCATGGACAACGGTCGATATCACACGTCCCGTTTTGAAGACTGTCGTGGCGATGGGGGCCTGCATTCTTTTGCTGACGGGTTCGATGGTCTTCGCCCTTTACAATGTCTTCTTCTCCCCGTTTCCCTCGATCATTGCGGTGCTCACCAGCTTCCTGATCGGCCTGGCCTATGGGAATACCGGAAGCGGCTCACGCAAGAAACTCATGGAGCGTCTCTTCGGTCAGCGGTTATCGCGGAGTTCTTTCAATGAACTGGTGAATTCCGATTTGCCTTTGGATTTTCCGGGTGCGCTTCAGGAAGGCACCGTCATGGTGGTGGCCGTGCACAACCATTCGGAGCTCATGGAGCTACTCACTCCTGAAGACTACGCGGCGATGACCAACCTCTACCTGCGTACGGCCTCGGATTACCTCGTCGAGGTCGGAGGCTACCTGGACGAATGCGGCGGCGAAAGCATCCGGGTCGTCTTTGGAGCACCTGTGCCCAATGCCAAACACGGCGCCAAGGCCTGCCGCGCAGCCATTGACCTTGCATCCCGTCTGGATGATCTCAACCGCGAGTGTGACGCCCGCTGGCAGCGTCGCCTTGATTTCCGTATCGGGATCAACTCCGGCCCCATGATTGCCGCAGCCTATGGCGGAAACCGATTGGGCAGTTTCAGCGTGGCGGGTCCAGCGGTGGAGTTTGCAAGACGCCTCTGCTCGGCCTGCTCCACTTATGGTTGCCGGATTTTTATCGGCCCGGCCACCTATCAACTCGCCGGGGAAAGCATCGACGTGCGGCCCATCGAATTGATCAAAACTCCGGGCGAGAATTCGTTTGCCGAACTGTATGAAATCCTTGCCCCTCGCCATTCCCTCTCGCCCGAACGCGAGCGCAGCCGCGTCCTGTTCTGGAACGGCGTCATCCACTACAGAAAACGCCAGTGGGACGAAGCGATTGCCGAATTCTCGAAATCCCGCATCACAGGAATCCCCGATGACGTGCTGGATTATTACATCAACCGGGTGGAGCGCAGCCGAAAGGGCGAGGCAGCCGACGGCAAGGACCAGTTGCTGTTCTTCTAACCTGCTCCTCAGTAGAGTTCCACCGGCGAACGCTTGCCATCCTCCGCGCTCCGCAGAAAGGCTTTTTCCTCGCCCAGCGTCGCCACCCGCAAATCCCAAACTTCGGAGTCAATCGCCCGAAACGCTTCCTGCGAGAATTCGGTAGGAGCCACCAGCCGGGACTTGCAGCGGGCGACGGATTCCAACGCGGGGGTGAGCCGATCTCCAAGTTTTTCCACGGCCTCCTTGGCCTGTGCCGCCAACTCGACGCGGTGGCAGATCATGAGCATGTCGTTTCCGGCCTCAATCCCCAACCGCATCGTCTCGTCAAATCCGTAGTGATTCAGGATCGCCCCCATGTCGAGGTCGTCAGTCATCACGAGCCCTTCAAATCCGTGCTCCTTGCGCAACAGGTCCCGGATAATCACCGGAGAGAGCGATGCCGGACGGTTCACCGGATCAAGGCCCGAGACCGCGATGTGACCAATCATCATGCTGTCCACGCAATTCGCAAAAGCGCGAAAAACCGCCAGCTCGCTGGCTTCCATCTCTTCCTTCGTCCGCTCCAATCGCGGCAGCTCATGGTGCGGATCAAGCCCCGCAGAAGAATATCCGGGAAAATGTTTCCCGCAGGAAAGAATGCCAGTCTGCCGGAGTCCGTCATTGAAGGCACCGGCTTTGGCGATGACTTCCTCCACGTCACGTCCGTAGCAGCGGCCTTTGAGCGAGTTGTCGGCCTCGTCATCGAAGGACATGTCGAGGACCGGACAGAGATCCAGATTAAAGCCAAAGATCCGCAAGAGTCGTCCCGTGATGTCCCCATGGCGGCGGATGATGTCCAGGTCATTGCGGTCGCGGAGTTGCTGGGCATTGGGCGGCTCATTGCCGATCAGCCGCAGACGGGAAACCCTCCCGCCTTCTTGGTCAATCGTAATGATGGGTTCGACCTCGGAAATATCCCGCAAATCATCAATCAACTTTCGAAGCTGCACCGCCGATTCGATGTTGCGCCCAAAGAGAATAAAACCTCCGGGCTGGATTTTTTGAAAAAGACGCGCAGAGTCGGAATCGAGTTCCTTACCCGGCACGCCAACGAGAATGACCTGACCCGCTTCATGGATTGGCATACACTCGGAAAAACCAAATTTTTCGCCATCTGTCCAAATGAATCCGCAAAGAAAAATCGGCCTCTTCGGAGGCAGCTTCGATCCCATCCACAACGGACACCTCATTCTTGCCCGCGAGGCCCGTGAGGTGCTCGGGCTGGATCGCGTGCTGCTCATCCCCAGCGGCATTTCCCCTCACAAGCTCGACCACCCGCCCGCGCCTGCCGGAATCCGCGCCGCGATGGTCGCCGCGGCCGTGCAAGATGAGCCCGGGCTGGGCTGGGATGATTCCGAAATCCGCCGCCCCGGTCCCTCGTTTGCCATCGATACCGTGCGCGAATTCCTCAACCGTGACCCGCACTCCGAATTGCACTTTTTCATCGGCGAAGACAACCTCGCCAGCCTGCACACGTGGAAGGAGATCAATGCGCTCCGCTCCCTCGTGCGCTTTGTCGTGCTCGCCCGCCGTGGCCCTGTGGCCACCGGGCACAACCATCCGGTGATTTCACGCACGGTGGATATTTCTTCGACCGAAATCCGGAATCGCATTGCCACCGGACTCTCAGTCCGTTATCTCATGCCCGAAGCCTCATACAAAATCCTCCTCGAAAACCACCTCTATCGAAATGATTGATTCGGAAACCATCGCGCAAGCCTGCGCCACCGCCGCCGCTGAAAAAAAAGCCGAAGACATCGTCATTCTGGACCTTCGAGGAGTCTCGGATTTCACGGATTTTTTTGTGATCTGCTCGGGCACTTCTGAGCCTCAGCTCAAAGCCATCTCCTCCTCCATCCGCGAGCACGTTCGGGAATCACACAACCTCCGCCCGAGTGCGGAAGATGGATACCCTGCCAGCCAGTGGGTCGTCCTCGATTACTCAGGTGTCATCTGCCACATCTTCCTCGCCGACAAACGCGGATTCTACGATCTCGAAAACCTCTGGAGCGACGCCAAACGGATTCCATTCACGGACTGAACTCCGCTACAGAATAAACGACTACCGGCAAGCTGGGGCTCAGGGTTCAGACTGAATCGAGTCCACCTCTCCCGCATGGCAGGCAATTTTGAGGGTCATCGGCACACAGCAAACGC
This sequence comes from Chthoniobacterales bacterium, assembly GCA_038214335.1. Classification (GTDB taxonomy): domain Bacteria; phylum Verrucomicrobiota; class Verrucomicrobiia; order Chthoniobacterales; family Terrimicrobiaceae; genus QYQL01. The sequence goes on along the minus strand of JBBQRY010000037.1, from coordinate 6,631 downwards.
TGCAATCTTCGACCGCCTCGTGATCGCCCTGGCTGGTATCCACTTCCAAGGTGAAGGATTCCCAACAATGCGGGCACTGCACACTGCACGGAATAAGCATGTCCATGGTGCAAAATAGCACCTTTACCCGAACCCGCAAGTAGATCGACCTAACCCAAGTTTCTTATTGAGGAACAAAAAAATCAGATTTTTTGACCGTTTTTGCGAGTTTTCATCTGTACGTCGTTGAGCATCGGCGATAGTGATGATTTGAATGTGACGGGCAAATGGATGTGTCGATCGCAGTGCTTGCATCGCTTGAACCACGAGAGGCTCACGCAGCGGATCGTCCTCCGCGGGCACCCTCCTCCAAACCGGAGTCGGGTGGGGCCAGGTCCTCCGGCGGAACTTTGGACACCACCTCCCGCCATCTGGGGCCATCCGGTGGAGGGACATCCTTCACTTCAAATCGGTCGAGAATATCGATGCTGAAAATCCGGACCGCCTCCGCGCCCCAGGTGGCTTCGGGGATGATTCGCAAGCGGTCGGTGCGTGTGTGGGCTGCAAGCCTCACAAGGCGCTGGCAATTTTCCGTCTGTTGCTGAACAGTGCGCCATCCCCCGTTCTCGTGGGCCTCGATTTTGAAGGCACGGGTCATGCAGCCGGGCAGCGGTGAGGAATTTCCGGACAGCGGATATTTATACACCATCTTCTTCGGGTTGCTGAGGTCGCTGTCGAAGACAAGCCGGACTCCCGCAATATCGACCGGGTGCTTCCATGAAAATTCCACCGCATCACCGGTGTGGCCGATCCATCCATGGGAGACCTCTCCGACCGGCCGATCACATCCATCGCGCAGTGCCTCGGCGTCCGCACCAGGTGCCGCAATGTCCGCTGTTTTGGTGAGGGACGAACGTGGACGTTCCAGCCCCGGCAACCAGGAGTCATCCTCCATCAATGTTTCCTGAAGTTCCCCGAGGTGGGCGGGGTAAAGCGCCGCAGGATCACACCGGTGCCGGGTGCAAAGGGCCGCAGCGGTTCCAGCCGCCTGGCCAAGCAGCGCGCAGGTGGCCATCACACGCGTGGAGGAGAGCGCGGCGTGCGTGACAGAGATGTTGCGACCGGCGAAGAGCAGATTGGAAACATTGACCGAATAAAGGGAGCGGTAGGGGATGCCGTAAGGCGACGGGGCGGGATGAAACAGCGTGGGTTTCCCCGGGTAGAGAAGGCCAGCCGGATGGTGGTCATCCATGCTCCAGCCGCCATAGGCAATGATGTCGTCAAATTGCCCCCCTCCCCGCACATCGTTCTGTGTTAGGATATGCGGACCGATCATCCGGCGATTCTCACGTTTTCCCGGCAGCGTCCCGACCCAGCCGACTTCCCAGTTGGCAATCTCATCCCGGGCCGGGCTCCGGTTTTTCATGTAATCCCAAACCCCCCACACCACCCGCATCAACTCGTGCTGAATCACTTCCGAATCCCGAATCGTATGCTGGAGCCCCCCAAGCTCAAGCCACCAGAAATTACTGCCATTCACTCCGCTCATCCGATAAGGGAGATCGGCCTCAGTTTCAAATTTATAGGCCCACGCAGGGGGGATGAATCGCTGAAGGTGCGGAGTCTCCCTCGGCTGAAGCAGCAGCGTGTTTCCCATCGTTTTTTCGTCGGCAACGCGCGGTTCGATCGCCTCGTCAAACTCCTCCCGGCTCTCGCGTCCATGACGAAACAGCGCTCCGCTGAGTGGGGCGAGAATGCTGTCGCCGGAGCAGTCGATGAATGTGCGGGCCTCGAACACGTGGCGAATCTGCGTGGTGAGCTGCCACCCGTGGATGACGGAGATCCGCGTCCCCTCCATCTCCGCGCCGAGCACGGAGCAGTTCATGAAGGTGGTGAGGCCGGGCGTAAAATGGGCTTTTTCATACAGGACGGAATCCCAGATGGAAAAGTTGCGTGATTCGTTTCTCCGGCAGTTCTCGAGCTGGATCTCCTCAAGGATTCCCGTCTCCTTGTTGTTGGCTCCATGCGCGCCGCAGATCCACATCCGCACCTCGGAGGAGGCGTTGCCTCCAAGAACCGAGCGATCATGAATCAACGCCGTCCTGGCGCCGTTCCGGGCGGAAGCGATTGCGGCGCAGAGCCCGGCCATGCCCCCGCCGACGACGCAGACATCAAAGGAATGGGAACGGCGTTCCATCGGGGAGTCGGGAGATTCAATCATGGCGTAGTTGCAGCGCAGCATATCTTACGCTGACTAACTGTCAAACAACGCAGATTCGCAACGCTGCTGATATGGAGGGATTTGGGACGCAAGCACTGTTCACCCGCAAGGTGAATCGCAAGGCGCAGCAAGATCGGTCATGCCCCCCCTACCGAAACCTTTTGTGAAGCCAGCGCAGATCGAAGCGGTCGCCGGGGCAGTCGGTGGGTTTGGGGTTGATTTCCTTGTGTCCCTTAACGATGGATGACCGGCCTTTGACCTTTCCCACGCGGCTGCGCAGGTAGGTGATGAGCTCATCCAGGGCCTCCAATTGCTGACGGGTGGGAGGGGTGCGGTTGAGGTCGCCGACGAGGCAGATGCCGAGCGAAATGTCGTTGAGGTAATCGCTGGCGACATGCCCGCCGTTGATCTGCCTGGTCCATCGGTTGCCAATTTCGATTTCTCCATTGCCCGAGGAGTTCCCGTTTCCAATCACAAAATGATACGCCAGCCCGTTTTGCATTTTGCGGACATTGCGGTGATAGACATCAAAAATTCGCGCATTCCCCTGCTTGGTGCCGCTGTTGTGGACGATAATGTATTTCCAGCGTCCGCGCCGGACATTTGCTTTGTCGATGGCCCGGCGCACCGAGGGAGTGAGGTAGCGGTAGCGTTTGAAAAGACCGCCAAAAACGGATTTCGGTGCGGGTTCGATCCCTTGGGCTTCCTGAAGTCCGGATTTTTCCACATGGATCGGGGCGTCGAGCTTGCGGCCCTGCGGAGTGGTTCCTTTCGGAACCTGTGCCGACTTGAGAGCGGGCTTTGCGTCAGGGGTTTCTTCCGGCTCCGGCGTGGTGCGCACGCGCACGGGCTTGTCCGGGACATCGATCACATCGGGAGTTTCCTTCGCCCTTGCAGTCGGCTTTTCGGGCTCAGGGGTGGATTTTTTGGCGCGCGGAGTTTCTTCTGGCTCGGGGGTGGATTTCCGCGGGCGGGGCGTCTCTTCAGGTTCCGGCGTCGCGCGGGGAGTCGGCTTGGGTTCCGGAGTGTTTTCGGGTTCGGGCCGAGGTGCCGGGGTGCTGCGCGGCGAGGGTGTGGAGGCCGGCTGGGGCTTCGGACGCGGCGTGGCGGAGGCCGTGGGTTTGGGCACCGGGCGGATGTCTTCGCGCGCATCAAGAAACAGACGGCGTTTTTCGGCTTCGCTCATCTGCGCATGGAGAGGCAGAGCAAAACTCGCCAGAAGCAGTAAAAAAATGACCGAACATTGTTTCCGCACACCGCAGCCTAGCAAACCCGCTGCCGGGATCAAGCGCCGAGGACTATCCCGAAGGAGGCGGTCCAGTCTGGCTCATACCGCGCGAATGCACCATTCGCACCGGCGGTTCTTGCCAAGATTCAGGCCGGAGTTGCACAGTCTCCGATGGCACCCACAAAAATCATCAAGAGTGCTCATCCTGTTTCCGGTTGGTTTCTTCACAATGTCCGATGCGGATGGAACAACTCCCGTTTGTTTTTCCACCGAAAGCGAATCCGACCGCTTCTCTGACGCCATGCAGTCGCTTTCACTGCCCTCGGTGCCACTCAACAAACCTTCCGCGGATTTTCCTCCCTGCTCTAGCCACCTTTTCTCGGGGAATTCGTTCTTGATACACTGGTTTGTTAAACTAGTCTTATCCTATGAAACCGAATTCCATCCAGATTGGGGCCTTTGAGGCCAAGACGAAGCTTGGCGAATTGCTGGAGCGGGTCAGGCATGGTGAGATCTTTACGATTACCAAGCATGACCGGCCTGTGGCGCAGTTGGTGGGCTTTGCCGCCGGAGAGGCGGAACGTCGAGCGGAAGCAACCGCAGCTCTGCGTCGCCTCCGCACCCGCCAGTCCCTGAAGGGGCTCAATAGCCACACTCTTCGCGAAGAGGGTCGGGCGTGAACGCTGGATTCGTCCTGGACTGTTCGGCCACGCTGCCATGGGTGTTCGGCGATGAGGCGACAGCGGCGACGGATCGCCTGCTGGATGAACTAACCGCGGGTGCTGTGGCTTGGGTTCCCGCATTGTGGCACCTGGAACTGGGCAATGTGCTGGTCGGAGCACAAAGGCGGGGACGCATTGACCAGGCTGGCATGGAAGAATTTCTTTCCCGGCTAGGGGTCTATGACATTTTTGTGGACAAGGAGACCATCCCGCAATCATGGAACAAGACACTCGACCTGGCTGTGCAATACCGGCTTTCGACCTACGATGCGGCTTATCTCGAACTCGCCCTGCGTCGAGGACTCCCGCTCGCAACACTGGATTCCGCATTGATCACCGCCGCTCGTTCGTCCGGTGTGCTTCTCAGCCTCCAGCCGTAGTCGGCGGTTGCTAGGCGGACTCACGCGGCAGTTCGCGCGTGTGAATGGGAGCAACAGCAGCCTAGTGGTGGTGATGATTCCAGAAAAAGAAAGCCGGTGATCGCGCCCATCAAGGTGCGCTTGGCGCTATACCTCTTGACGTCGCCAATCTTTGGCCACGAGTATTTCACCATATGGGAAAGAAGAGCCGCCTCAAAAAACTCCGGCACGAGGAGCCGTCCAACGCCCCGCTGATGTGGCCCGTCGAGGATGGCATCCAGGCGCTGGTTCCCGGGCAACCTCCGAGCGGAAAAGAACTGGCAGCCATGACATCTGCATACCAGGAGCGTATTCGGAAGTCTCCAGTGTGGGATTTGATGGTGAAAGAGTTTGGAGAACAAAAAGCGAGGGAGATGCTGAAGGATTTTAAGGTAAAACTCGAATGAGGAGGCATAACTAGAAACTATAACAACCTATTCCCTAGGATGTTGCCACTAGGATAGCGTGATTTATCACCTTTGGCGCAGAAGAATTTTGTTCGGAGGTTTCTGGTGCGGCGGATTGGGTTTGTTCGGCGCGGAATTTTCGCTAGGGTGCGGGATGACATTGTCCCATGAGCTTTTTGAAGCGGCACAGAGGAGGATTCCGGGGGGGGTGAACTCGCCGGTGCGGGCCTTTCGTGGCGTCGGCGGGGAGCCGTTCTTTGTGAAATCCGCGAATGGCTGCCGGCTTCTCACGGTAGATGACCGGGAACTGATTGATTACGTGGGCACATGGGGTCCGGCGATTCTGGGTCATGCTCCGAGCGTGGTGACGAATGCCGTGCGGGAGACGGCGCAGCACGGACTCAGTTTCGGAACGCCCAATCCGCTGGAGGTGGAAATGGCCGAGACGATCTGCCGACTGGTGCCATCCGTCGAAAAAGTGCGCATGGTCAACAGCGGAACCGAGGCCACGATGAGCTGCGTGCGGCTTGCGCGCGGGTTCACCGGACGCGACAAAATCCTCAAATTTGAGGGCTGTTATCATGGGCACGTGGACTCACTGTTGGTCAAAGCAGGCAGCGGTGCGCTCACGCATGGCACGCCGGACAGTGCGGGGGTGCCGAAGGCCCTGGCGAGGCTGACAATCACCGTGCCCTTCAATAACCTGGCTGCGGTGCGAGCGGCCTTCGCGGCCAATCCGGGTGAGATGGCGGCCGTGATTCTGGAGCCTGTGCCTGCAAATGCGGGCCTGTATTTGCCCGAGGCAGGTTTCCTCGAGGGGCTTCGGGAAATTTGCACGGCGAATGAGACGGTTCTGATTTTTGACGAGGTGATGACCGGATTCCGCCTCGCGCGCGGCGGGGCGCAGGAGGTTTTTGGAATTCGTCCGGATCTGACGGCGCTGGGCAAAGTGATTGGCGGCGGACTTCCCGTGGGAGCGTTCGGGGGCCGTGCGGAAATCATGGATCAACTCTCCCCCGATGGCCCGGTGTATCAGGCCGGCACACTTTCGGGAAATCCCATTGCGATGGCTGCCGGCCTTGCGCAGCTTCGCGAGCTGGAGCGCTGCCACGGATGGTCGCAGTTGGAAGAGATTGGACGCGCCTTTGAATCACTTGCGCGGGAGGCTATTCGAGGTTTGCCGCTGACCTTTCAACGGATCGGCTCCATGTTCTGCCTGTATTTCTGCGAGGGTCCGGTGCTCCGGCTTTCGGATGCCATGCAGAGCGACCGCGAACGCTTTGCAGAGTATTTTCATCGGTGTCTGGATGCTGGCGTCTATTTCGCACCATCGCAATTCGAGGCCGGTTTCCTGTCGCTCGCCCATAACACGCCGGATATTGAAAAAACCGCCAAGGTCGTTGCAGAGTCGCTGCGGAGCGTATTCTGATTCTTTCCATGCCGCGCCCACCCAACGACCCTGTGCTCTGCCATGTTCAGATTCCCCCGAACGGCTTTTCTCCCGTTAGAAAAGACGTAGCCGCGCTACGAACCGTTCGGGCGCATCTCCGAAAAGTGCAAACAGGGAGAACAGGCGTCTCGCCTGTTTGGTGACTGGCTATTGTCTGCGGAGTCTCCACTCCCCACAGGCGGGACGCCTATGCTCCCTGACCTTCCATCGCCGATTGCACTTTTCA
>JBBQRY010000036.1:0-12629 GCA_038214335.1 Chthoniobacterales bacterium | reverse complement strand
TCCAGTCGAAATCCGGGGAAAAAGTATCGGCGAAGTCTGCGTTGTCATGGCTTTTGCGCACCTTGCCGGTCTCCGCCGGGTGGGGTTTGCGTTTGGTTACCCTTCACCCATGGTGAGCTTTTTAGCAATCATGAATGGTACCTTTTGGAAATTATCCGATGTTCACGCCACCGCTCTCACAAGGTGTAGCGCTCGGGGACTCGCGAGGAATATCGTCCGCCAAACCCAGAAAACCAAGCATGTAAATGGCCTCGATGAGACCGGGGCCATCTAACACTTTCAAGCCGAGAAACGAGGGCAGCTTAAAATGGGGATAGTGGAACTTATCGGCTTGGGGCGGAACCATGTCTTTCGAATGGGTGACGATTTCGCGCAGGCACCATTCTTTAATTCTTTCCTGTCCGAGGAGCAAAAACACCTCCAACACGCTCATTTCTTCTTTGGGATGGAAGAACAGCTTTTGCGTGAAGTCAGCAAGGCTCGCCACCAAGTCCCGGTTGGAGGTGATGCCCTCAACGATTTCCTGAAGATTAATTTCCGAGAGTCGCAGATTTCTCAACAGAGTGTAAATCTCGTGAATGTTTTGGGGGACAGGCTCCATGTATGCGAGTTGGAGCACCTCGACAGATCCTTCAATGCTGCTGTTTTTTAGAAAAATCACGGTCTTTTTTGTGGCGGGGTCTTTGACCTTGTCGAACCAGTATTCGTGGTCGCCGGCGCGGGTGAATCCAGATGCGAGAAGGAGGATGTCGCGGTCGAAATGGTAAAACTCCAGAATTTGGTTGACCAGAATGGAGAAGATGCTCGGCAGGCTGACCCGTTGCCCATCGATCGCAAGCTTGGCAAACTCCCTGAACCCCATCGAATTGGGCACCAACTGAGAAATCCCATTGAGGATCAGAACCGAGCGCAGCATCGAGAGCGGATACCCGGGCTTCATCGGCTCGGAAGAGACAACACCTTGCCCCTGCGGATTCATGGAAAACGTCTTGAAGGTGATATAAACTTTTGACTCTCTCATCGTATTGCTCGGGAATTTCAGCGGAACTTCGGCCTGCAGGTCTGCTTCTTTCAAATTATTGTTGAACAACCGCGCTTATAGTCTCCCACCACCGGTAAAACAAGCATCCATTGCTGAAAAGCGAAGGTGCTTTTGTTCACGAAAACAGCCGGGCTTGCGAGCCCGGCTGTTGAACTGAAATGGCGTGGATTTCGTTTACAGTTTTGTAATCGTAATTTCCACTCGGCGATTCAGTTGTCTTCCGGCAGACGACTGGTTGGTGGCAACGGGATTGGTTTCCCCCATCCCCTGAGCAACCACACGCTCACTGGAAATCAGTCCATTAGATTTTTCCAGCAGATAGGTTTTTACTGATTCTCCCCGATCCCGCGATAGCTTCATATTATCTTGGGCGGTTCCGGTGGAGTCGGCAAAGCCGGTCACCACCACGTTGCCTTGGGGATATTGCGACAGGACCAGAGCAACCTGCTTGAGCGCAGGCGCGGCGCTCGGCTTGATATTACTGGAATTCACATCAAAGAGAACATCACCTTCCAGCGACATGAGCAGTTGTTCTTCGGATTCCTTGATCATGAGATCACGGCGAGCCTTCAGCAATTCGAGCTTCTTGATGTCGAGTTCGAGCTCTGCCTTCCGCAGATCCAAAGCTTCGTTGCGTTCTTTGACCAACTGGGATTTGTCATATTCGTTCTGCATTTCCTTGAGCTTCAATTCCTGAGCAACGATCTGCTGCTTGGTGAGGGTGGCTTCAGTGGTTTCCGTTAAGACGCTTTCCGCCTGTGCGGAGGATGTTGACCAGTTCGCCAGCAACAGGCCGGTCATGGCTGTAGCCAAGAAAACGACGGATTTCAAACATATGGATTGGATTTTCATAGAGTCGTATAGTGCCGAACACCGCACTGAGGGTCTATGGGGTGTAACCCTAACCTGCTGCACAGGAATATTCTCAAATGCCACCCAGCTCGGCAGCAGCGACTTCGGTTTTTGCCTTGTCGCTCTTGACAAGGGCGCTCGCAACGCGAGACGCTTCGCCAATGATTTCCTTGCGCCATGTGACAAGAACGTATTCCTCTGGCAGCGGGGTGGTGCGGGCATTGGATTCTGTGTCGTTGGAGCTCGAAGCCGGGGCGTTTGCGACGATTTCGGGTCCGAGCGGATGCGGAAAAAGCACACTGCTGAATTTGCTGGGGGGCTTGGACCGTCCGACTTCCGGAGAAATTTTTGTGGACCGGCTTCCGCTGCACAGCGCGGATGAAGCGGCTCTCACCGCCTACCGCCGGCACACACTGGGAATTGTGTTCCAATTTTTCAATCTCCTTCCGGCAATGACCGTGCGCGAGAATGTCGAGTTGCCGCTCCTGCTGCGCGGGGAGGCGCGGAAGGCTTCCGTAGCGCGGGTTGCGGCGATGCTGGATTTGGTTGGGCTTTCGCATCGGGCCGGGCATTTTCCGCACCAGCTCAGCGGCGGCGAGATGCAGCGCACGGCGATCGCCCGGGGCCTTGCAGGAACGCCACGGCTTCTGCTGGCTGACGAACCGACGGGCAACCTAGATTCCGCGAATGCCGAAAATGTTTGCGAGACGTTTTCAAAGATTGCTTCCCAAAAAATTGCTGTCTTGGTTATTGTGACGCACAGCGAACGGGTGGCCGCGATGGCACCGGTCCGAATTCAAATGCTCGACGGGAAAATTTCCAAGCACCAGAATGACCATGTTTTGTCCCGATGAGGGATGGAGCAACCGCCGATGGGTGGTCTGGTGCGCCGGGTCATCCATCGCGAGAACGAATAATAAAACCAGTGGATAATCAACGCACCCTTGCCGCACCCGCAACACTCACCGGAAGCGCCCTTCACACGGGCGAGAACGTGACACTCACGATCCTGCCTGCCCCGGTCGGGCATGGATTCAAATTCCAGCGCGTCGATCTGCCCGACGAACCCGTCGTGGAAGCCGCAGCAGCGAACGTAAAAACTGTCGAACGGGCGACGACGCTTGTTCAGGGCGCGGTGAAGATCCACACTGTGGAGCACGTGCTTTCGGCGCTCACAGGCCTTGGGGTGGACAATGCGCTCATCCAAATGAATGCCAACGAGCCGCCCATCGGCGACGGCAGTGCCTCGGCGTATGCGGCGATCATTCTCAAAAGCGGCACCGTCGAGCAGGATGCTCCCCGCGCGTATCTCGAAGTCCGCGAGCCGCTCACGATCGAGTCCGGAGAATCGGTCTTTGTGATTCTCCCCGACTCCAAATTCCGCATCTCCTGCACCCAAGTGGGTCCGCAGGGTCGGTTTCCTCAATTTCTCTCCGCCGAGATCACGCCCGAGTTTTACGAGAAAGAAATTGCAGCGGCGCGCACGTTTGTTTTTTACGAGGACGTGAAGCCGCTCATGGACAAGGGCCTCATCAAGGGAGGCAGCCTTGAGAATGCGATTGTGGCACGCGGCGACAGTGTTCTGAGCAAGGAGCCTCTCCGGTTTCCCGATGAGTTTGTGCGCCACAAGGTGCTCGATATTATCGGTGACCTATCGTTGGCCGGACGCCGGATTCGCGGTCATGTCATCGCGGTGAAACCGGGCCACGGAATCAATACCGAGGCTGCCAAGCGCTTAGCCAAGCGTCATGCCGAAATCACTGCCGCCGCGACGCGTCCGGTCGCAGCCACCGTCGGTGCCCTCGACATCAACGAGGTCATGCGCACGCTGCCGCATCGGTATCCGTTCCTCATGGTGGACCGCGTGATCGAATTCCAAGGCGAAACGAAGGCCGTCGGCGTCAAGGCGGTCTCCATCAACGAACCCTATTTTCAAGGACATTTTCCCGGACATCCAGTGATGCCCGGCGTGCTCCAGCTCGAAGCCATGGCACAGGTCGCCAGCATTGTCATGATGCGCAAGACGGAAAACTCCGGAAAAATCGGCTATTTCATGAGTGCGGACGAGGTGAAGTTCCGTAAGCCCGTGATGCCGGGCGATACGCTGTTCATTGAGTGCGAACTCACGAGCATGAAAAAGCGCCTCGGCAAGGCCTCGTGCCGGTGCCTTGTAAACAACGAGATCGTATCCGAGGGCATTCTGCTTTTTGGATTGGTGGACAAATGACAAACATCCATCCCAGCGCGGTGGTGGATCCTGCTGCATCCATCGGAGAAGGGACCGAGATCGGACCCTTTTGTGACATTGGTCCCGGCGTCGAGATCGGGCCGGACTGCCGGCTGCTCGGCCACCTCACGGTGGCCGGTTCCACGAAAATCGGCGCGCGCAACACGTTCTATCCCGGCTCGGTGATTGGCCATCGCTCGCAGGATCTCAAATATACCGGCGAGCCCACGTTCCTTGAGATCGGCGACGACAATTCGTTTAGCGAGTTCTGCACGGTCAACCGCGGCACCCTCCCCGGCACGAAGACCGTGATTGGGAATCATGGAAACTTTCTCGCCTATTCGCATGTCGCGCACGACTGCACGGTTGGCGACCATGTCATTTTTTCTAACAATGGGACGCTGGGCGGACACGTCATCGTCGAGGACCATGCGATCATTGGGGGACTCTCCGGCGTCCACCAGTTTTGCCGGATCGGACGGCATGCGATCATTGGGGGCTGCACCAAAATTGTGCAGGATGTTCCGCCTTACATGATTGCCGATGGCAATCCTGCAGAAATTCGCGGCATCAACCAAGTTGGGCTGGAGCGGCGCGGATTTTCTGCCGAAGACGTGAAGGCCCTGCGCGAATGTTATCGGTTCCTCTATCGGTCGAATCTGAATGTGAAGCAGTCGTGTGAAGAAATCGCATCCTCCATTGCGGCCTCCGAAGTGCGCGACCATCTCCTAGCCTTTATTGCCGAATCCAAGCGCGGCATCGTTCGCTGAACTGATCATGCTGACGATCCGGGATTTGCGCAAAAGCCATGGCGGACGACTTCTCTTCGAGGGAGCCTCGCTTCAGGTGAACTACGGCGAGCGCGTTGCATTGGTGGGACCCAACGGAGCTGGCAAGTCCACGCTTTTTTCGCTCATTCTCAAAACCGACGAACCCGAAGCGGGAACCGTCCAGCGCGACGAATGGACAATGCTCGGCTACCTGCCGCAGGAAGGCGAGGCGGTCGGCGAGGAGACCGCTCTCGACATCGCCACGGGCAAAGCCGGCGAGATTCCCGCCCTCGAAAGCCAGCTCTCCGCCCTCGAAGCCGCCGGAACCGTCGAGGGGGCCGAATACCTGGAAGCCCATGCCAAACATGAGGCGCTCTGCTCTCCGCACGTCGAGGCCCGCGCCCGCAAAATGCTCAAAGGCCTCGGCTACCGCGAGCAGGACTGCGAGCGTCCGGCCAAGGAACTGAGTGGCGGATGGGTCATGCGCGCCCACCTTGCCCGCCTGCTTGTCATCGAACCCGACCTCCTCCTGCTCGACGAACCCACCAACCACCTCGACCTGCTCTCCTTGCTCTGGCTTCAGCGCTACTTGCAAAATTATTCGGGCGCCGTCCTCCTCATCTCGCACGATCTCGAGTTCATGGACGCGCTCGTCGGCAAGGTCTTCGAGATCACCAACCGGAAAATCGTCTCCTACACCGGGAATTTTTCTTCGGCCCTCAGCCAGCGCGAAGCCCTCTACGAGCAGCAGGCCGCCAGCTACAAAAACCAGCAAAAAGAGATTTCCGCGCTTCAGGAATTTGCGGACCGCTTCCGCTCGGTCTCCTCGAAGGCCGCCCAAGCCCAGAGCAAGCTCAAGCAAATTGAGCGCATGGAAAAGATCGAGAAGCCGGAACCTCCTCGCAAGCCCTTCCGATTCCGCATCCCGCAGCCTCCGCGCGGCGGTCAGCAGGCGATGGCACTCAAAGGCGTCCACATGGCCTATGGTGAACATCCGGTGTATCAGGGCCTCGACCTGCTCATCGAGCGCGGCGAGCGCACGGCCCTCGTCGGACCCAACGGTGCCGGAAAAAGCACCCTGCTCAAAATCATGGCCGGAATCGTTCCCATCCAGCAGGGTGTTTGCCAATCTGGCCACAACTCGAAAATCGGCTACTTCAGCCAACACCGATCGGCCACGCTCGATCCGAACCAGTCGGTGCTCGAAGAAGTCCTCGCCAGCAATGGCACACTGCGCGAAGAAGACGCCCGCAGCATGCTCGGGTCGTTTCTTTTCAAACGCGACGATATCCACAAAAAAACCGCCGTGCTCAGCGGCGGCGAAAAAACCCGACTGAACCTCATCAAGTTCCTCGTCGATCCGCCCAACCTCCTGCTCATGGACGAGCCGACCACCCACCTCGACATCCTCACCGTTGAGTCGCTCGTTCTTGCCCTCGAAGCCTACGAAGGCACCCTCCTCTTCATCTCCCACGACGTTCACTTCATCCGCAAGCTCGCCAACCGAATCCTCCACATCAACGCCGGTTCCGTCACCTCCTACTCCGGAGGCTACGACTACTTTCTCGAAAAATCCGGTCTCCTCGGCTCCGAACGCTTTGCCTTGACCGCTTGATTGTCTCAAAAAGACATCTTGACTTCATGTTCTAGTGATGTCTGATGTCTGCATGAGAACAACGCTCACTCTGGATGATGAAATTGCTGAACGGCTTCAGAGCGAGGCGAGCTATGGGAAATGTTCCTTTAAGCAAATTGTGAACGACGCATTGCGGCGCGGGTTGGGTATCGATGCGCCACTCACTGTGGTGGCATTTTGTGTGCAGCCGCACTCTTCGGCATTCCAGCCGGGTGTGGATGCTGGCAGGCTGAACCAGTTAGTCGATGAGCTTGAAGTTGCCGAGTTTCAAGTGATCAAAAAATGATCATCCCCGACATCAATCTCCTTGTTTACGCCTACAACGATCAGGCGTCCCAGCATTCTGCGGCCAAGCGATGGTGGGAGGAGTGTCTCAATGGGTCCATTCCCGTTGGCCTCCCATGGCTGACGGCGTCAGGTTTTTTAAGAATCATGACCCATCCTCGGGTTCTGACGGTCCCAATGAATCCCGCGGAGGCCATCAGCCAAGTCCGAATCTGGATGGATCGCCCGCAAGTTCGCATCATCCAGCCTGGCTCGCGGTTCTCTGCGCTCTTTTTCAGATATTTGGAGGGTTTGGGAACGGCGGGTAATCTCACGACAGATGCTCAACTGGCGGCCATGGCCGTGGAACATCAAGCAGAACTTCACAGTGCCGATGCCGACTTTTCTCGTTTTCCGGGTTTGAATTGGATCAATCCTCTCAAGCCAAGGAAGCTTTGAGACTACCTGTTCCTGTCCTAACCCCAGGTCCGAGGCACTACAACGGGATTCTTCCACCTCCGCCCTAGAAAGCGGGCAAAGTCGGAATCAGGGCTGAGCAACGTAGAACCGTGCGATCTCGGTGATGACGCACTCGATTTCCTCGGGGCGAAGTTCGGGAAAAATCGGCAGCGCAAGCAACTCGTGGCAAGCGGCTTCGGAGATCGGGAGATCCCCTTTTTGGTAGCCAAGCGGTGCGAAACATTCTTGGAGGTGGAGGGCAACCGGATAGTAAATCGCGCAACCGATTTCGGCGGCTTGCAGATGGGCCATGAGGGCGTCGCGGTTGCGGGCACGGATGACGAACTGGTGGTAAATGTGGCTGTTTGGCAGGTCAGCGTCCGGTGCAAGGGGCGGAGTCACGAACTCCGTGAGTCCGTGTGCGGCGAATCCCTCGCGATAGAGTGCGGCATTGCGGCGACGGGCTTCGTTCCATGACGCGAGGTGCGGAAGCTTGGCTTCGAGCACTGCGGCCTGGAGGGCATCGAGGCGAAAATTCCCCCCGACCTCGTGATGAAAATAGCGCTGTGCCATGCCGTGATTGCGCATAAGCCGAAGCCGCGCAGCCATCGACTCATCGGAACAAACCGCCATGCCGCCATCCCCCGCTCCACCGAGATTTTTGGTGGGAAAGAAACTGAAATACGCCATTTCGGAGATCGCCCCAGCCTGCACGATTTTAGGGACTTGGCCCTCAAATCGGCTCACATACTCAGCTCCGATCGCCTGTGCGGCATCTTCGATGACGCTGATTTGGTGGCGCTTGGCAAGCGAGCGGATTTCATCCATCTGGCAGCAGGTGCCGAAAAGATGGACCGGAATGATCGCCCGGACAACATTGCCCGCTGGGGTGATCAGGCGTCCGTCCGGGTCAGGCCGACAGCGGTTCGCGAGAAACTCCTCGAGACGGACGGGATCGAGGTTCAGCGTGCTTGGCTCGACATCGACAAAGACCGTCTCCGCTCCCAGGCGGTGGATGCATCCGGCGGTCGCAAAGAAAGTGTAGGGAGTTGTGATGACAGCATCGCCGGGGCCAATGCGCAGTGCCATGAGCAGCGCGAGTTCGGCATCTGTTCCCGACGACATGCCGACCGCATGGCCGCATCCGACAGCCTCCGCAAAGGCTTTCTCAAACCCCTCCACGGCCGGGCCGAGAATGAATTGCTGAGATGCAAACAACGTCGCCACACGCTCAGCGACGACGTCCTTCACCAGCTCATGCTGGCGGGTTAGGTCAAGCAGCGGAACGCGCACTGCGCGTTATTTCACGACGCCGAATTCGGCGCGACGGTTTTTGGCCCATGCGGATTCCGTGTTGCTGGTATCGGCAGGCATTTCCTTTCCGAAGCTCACGGTTTGAATCTTGCCCGCAGGAACGCCCGCATTGATGAGCGCCTGACGCACCGCTTGGGCGCGGCGTTCGCCGAGTCCGCGGTTGTATTCATCGGTGCCGCGGTCGTCGGTGAATCCAGCAACAATCAGATCCCCGGGCGAAGCCTTGAGTGAAGCGGCCATTTCGTCGATTTTCGAGAGTTCGCCGCCCGAGACATCATAGCTGTCGTAGCCAAAATAAACCGCCGGGAATTTTCCGCGGGTCACGTTCGCGCCAAAGAAATTTGCTCCCTCAACCCGATCTCCCAGCGGGGTTCCCGTGACGTAATCGCCATCCACGCCCGCATAAATGTCAGACTTCTTTTTGTTACAAGCCGAGAGGCCTATGCCGAGGGCAAGGACAAGAATGAAATGCAGCGGAAATTTGCTCATTCCAAGGAAATGCCGGAACTGCGGCAAAAAATCAAGCCTGCGTTGAGATCGGAATGAAAATTCCGTTAGAAAACTCAGCTTACCCCTCTGCCCTGCTGCGAAACATCCGGGGCTTGTCAATGGGCGCGGACCGGGCAAACTACCACTTCCCAAAAAATGAGCACAGAGAATTGGTATTGTCTGAAGGCGCGTCCGCGCCAGGAACGGACTGCGAAATCGACATTGATCCACGATCTGGACATTGAGGTTTTCTGTCCGCTTCTGCGTTTCGAGCGTGCGCGCCGCAGCGGGCGGGTGAAGGTGTCGGAGGCCATGTTTCCGGGCTACCTGTTTGCCCGGTTTGATTACGAGCAGCTCTACCGTCAGGTCCGCACAACACGCGGAATTTCCACGATTGTCTCGTTTGGCGCAGGGCCAGTGATTGTCCCGAACACCATTATTTCTGAACTTCGGGAGGCGGTATCCGAAGGCGAGACCATCGAGATTCCGACTGCGATCCACATCGGCGAGGAAGTTCGCATCTTGGACGGTCCCTTCCAAGGAATTCAGGCCGTCGTGACAAATGTCCTGCCCGCCCGTGAACGGGTGACCGTTCTCCTCGAACTTCTCGGCATGGAACGTGAAGTCGAAATTGCCGAAAAAGCCGTCATACCGAACATTCCGCACCCGCTCGCTTCGCGCTGAGGCATCTATCAGGCGCCCGAATTCCCAGTGCCTGAGTTGACGAAACGTCTGGATTTTTTACAATACCCCCCATGCCGATCTACGAATTCTTTTCCCCGGATACGAACAAAGTTTATTCGTTTTATGCCCGCACGCTGGCCCAAGGGCGCGCGACGCCGCGGTGTCCGGACCAACCGAATGCCCGCATGGAGCGAATGATCTCGCGGTTTGCCGTGACCGGACGCGCGGTCGAAAAATCCGCTGATGCGCCGGACCCATCGGATCCCCGCATGGAACGCATCATGTCCGAAATGCAAAGCGAGATGGCGGGCATGGACGAAAGCAATCCGGATCCCAAAGCCCTCGGACGCATGATGCGCAAAATGACCGAGGCCACGGGACAGGAGATGCCGAAGGAGATGGAGCAAATGATTCGTCGCATGGAGGCGGGTGAGGATCCCGAGAAATTGGAAGGAGAGTTCGGGGATGCGTTTGAGGGCATGGACTTTCCCGGTGAGGGGGCAGCCGAAGGGAGCGAGACCTCGACGGGTCTGCGCCACGTCAACCGCCGACCAGTCCGCGATCCGGCCCTTTACGAGATGGCGGATTTTCTCTGACGGCCCGTTCGGGAAGTCCGGACACCAGCCACCAGAGCAGGGAAAGTGTGCCGAAGAAGAGCGAGATCCCAACCGCTTCGTGAAGGAGCGCATAGTGGTCGCCAACATGGGGAGCCAGCAGGACAATGAGAAAAATCCTGAGCGCATTTGAGATCAGCCCCAGCAGGGGCGCCAACACGAGCACAATGATATTGTCCACCAGACGCACCCTCCGGCTGAATACCAAAAGCAGCGAAAGGAGAATGCAGCCACTGATGATTCCAAACCCATTGCACTCGGTCGCGACCTCAAAAGGCCTTCCTGCGCTGACCAGCAGCAAACGCGTCGGCTGACCCGCCAGCCCCAGTTCAACGGTTCCACCAAAGATCCCGAGAAACCACATCGCCATCCGTCCTGCTAACAACCGCAGTGGCCAGTCCGCCAGCGGGAAGACGATCGCAAGCAGGGTGAATCCCGAAAACGCCAGCCCGAGCCCCGTCGCGACCCGCAAAAGATCATCCCCATAGACAAAAAGCAAAACCGCGCCGGCGAGTGCCCCGAGGGCAACGAGCATAAGGAGCGGTTCCCGGAAAATCCCTGCCAGCATCGCGGCACCGCAGGCGCCGAAAAAAAACCCCGTCGCCCCGCGGCCAAACCGGAGAACCACCGGATACACCCGCTCGCGAAGCAGGAAGACAAGGCCGAAAACCAACACCACTGCGGCATGGGCCACTTGCTCCCTAGCAATCGTCGCATCGGCCAACCACCACAACGCACGCCAGAAAAGCAGCCCAACTCCAGCCCACGCTGCAAGCGAAATCAGCCATTCCGTCACCGTCTGCTCAAATGGTCTCCTCATGAAAAATCCCGCACAATGTGCACCGGAATCCCCCGCGTTGCTATGAAAACAATTTTCGCCGGGCGCGGATTCGGATGCCGCTTCACCCTAAATACCGCAGAAGAATTGACCACGGATTACACAGATAGCACGGATAGAGACAGTTATGACAATCTTTCTGCGCTTTGCGATTCACCTTGCGGGTGAATAGGTCTTATGTTTCAACTCATTCCATATCAGTGCTATCCGTGTAATCCGTGGTTAAAACTGCTTTTTCTAGCTTCACGCCTTGCGCGCCAGAAGCTTCGTTGCCAGGGCCCGGAGAATGGCTGCGCGTTCACCAAGGGGAGACAGCGAACTCAATGCCTTTTCGGTCAGGCGCGTGGCTTCTTTTTGCGCTGCCTCCAAGCCAAGGAGCGCGGGATAGGTCGCCTTGCCGACAGCCGCATCTTTTCCCGCACTTTTACCCAGCGTGCCACTGGACTCCGTGCAATCGAGAATGTCGTCGATCACTTGGAAGGCGAGTCCCAAATGGTCGCCGAAGTCTTCGAGAATGCGGAGCGTGCGCGGAGTGGCATTGGCGCTCATCGCTCCGAGCTTGAGGCTACAAACCATCATGGCTGCCGTCTTGCCGCGGTGGATGAAACGGAGTTCCGCAGGATCTGGTTTCTGGCCTTCCGCTTCGAGATCCGCTACCTGTCCCCCGATGAGAAACCGACTTCCCGCAGCACGGGCGAGTTCCGCGACCAAATCCGCTACGGAATACCGCTCCGTCGGTTTCGAGCGGGCAAGGATTTCAAAAGCCACTGTGAGCAGGGCATCCCCGGCAAGAACGGCCACCCCTTCGCCGAAGACCTTGTGAGAAGTCGGACGGCCCCGGCGCAGGTCGTCATTATCCATGCACGGAAGATCATCATGGATCAGCGAATACGTGTGCACGCACTCGACCGCGCAAGCACCCGGTAGAGCGTCAGCCACCTGCCGGATCCCACAGGCCTGCGCTGCCGCCAGCGTGAGGATCGGACGCAGCCGCTTGCCTCCAGCAAACAAGCTGTAGCGCATCGCTTTGTGAATCGTCGTCGGACGGGCGGATTCCTTCGGCAGCCACTGGTTCAGGCCTCGCTCCACAATCCGGATATGCCCGGAAATGATCGCATCAAGTTTCATCTCGCACACATTAAATGGCGCAAAAGCGCGGCGGGCAAGCAGGAACCCCAAATCCGCACGTGGAGTCATTCCACCTTGCGCCCACGTGCTTGTCGCCATGTGAGAAATCCTGCCAGATCGCTCGCACGAGGACCATCAAAGCCAATCAGCTTCCTCGTTCCGACAATCTTCTACGGCTGCATTAGGTTCCAACGCAAGCGGCTAATTTTGAGGATGTAGAGTCAAAAGACTGGACAAGATTTCCCCTGTGTGCTTAAAAAAAGCGCATGGAAAAACCGACCAGCCGATTTCGCCGTCCGACTCAAGATGAAC